>JACPKC010000007.1 GCA_016187225.1 Candidatus Berkelbacteria bacterium
GTGTTGCCAAGGTCGAGCGTTTGCAGATTAGTCAACTGAGCGAGGTCTGGGAGGTCCTTGATCTGGGTATTGCTGAGGTAGAGCCATTGCAGATTAGTCAACTGAGCGAGGTCTGGGAGGTCCTTGATCTGGGTGTTGCCAAGGTCGAGCTCTTGCAGATTAGTCAACTGAGCGAGGTCTGGGAGGTCCTTGATCTGGGTGTTGCCAAGGTCGAGCGTTTGCAGATTAGTCAACTGAGCGAGGCCTGGGAGGTCCTTGATCTGGGTGTCGCGGAGGGAGAGCTCTTGCAGGCGGCCGTTGGCGATAATCGCTCGCTCTGATGCCACCAATTTGTCTACGTTCTCGCCTATATTCGTGGCGATTGCTTCAAGTGTCACAGACTCTGTTCTAAAGAGTTTGCCATGTGGAGTCTCGACGAAGCTCTGGGCGAAGATTTCACGGTACTCTTGCTCGGCCGCAACAAGATTCTGGCGGAGTGTCGCATCTAAGCGTTTACCTTCTTTCTCAAAGTCGTTGATCCCAGCCTCAAAGGCAGTCAGAGCGGCGCGCCACTGGGCGAGGGCAGTGTGAAGCTTGGCGCAGAGAGAGGTTGAGTTAGGCATAACCTAAACATGTTGAATGTGCTGAAGGAGAATTTTAAAAAGAGTCTCCTTCAATGCTTTTAGCTGGTAGAGTTGATGGCCGTCTTCACCCCAAAGATTGCCGAACGTACCATGGCTCTGCATTTTATCATGCAGGTTTTGCGCTGTTACTTTATCTTCCGACACAGTATCAAGCTGAAGTCCGCCTTCTAGGATCTGGATTGCTTTTACTGTCACTCCAGACTCTTTAAGCGCTTCGATAATTTCCCTACTCCTTTCAAGCGTTTCCGTCTCACCATCTGTGATTTCGATCACAAGCATGGTGGCATCACGCTCAGCGATGCGCTCCTTAAGTGTTGGCGTTAAAAGCTGTCGGCTTTTCTCAAGAGAATTCGCATCTTCCGTGCCTCCCATGTTATTATCAACTTCAACTACCATCCGGGCAATGTCAGCCAAGCGGTCATTCGAGCTAGATACTGCTGGTAACGCCAATTTTGCATCGCTTCCAAAACGCCAAATCTCGCACTGCACCATGGCAGGGACGCCTTCGATCTGGCGCTCGAGGCGGAAGTTTTCAAGCGATGTTGCAAGTAGGTATGCGATACGCTGAACAGCAACCTGTTTCGGCTTGTCCATACTTCCAGATTGGTCAAGATGAAGATGTACGATAAGGTCCTTCGGCCTGTCGCTTCGCTTCAGCAATTCTTCGTACTGCTCCATGATTTCTGCTCGACTGGGATTTGTAAAGATGGTTGGTAACTGGCGAATCGCGTCATCCACGCTCACTGTGACACCATATTTATGCCTACGAGAGCGATCGCCGGTCACTATTATATCGCTCTTCTGGATCAGACGAT
Source organism: Candidatus Berkelbacteria bacterium (assembly GCA_016187225.1). Lineage (NCBI taxonomy): Bacteria > Candidatus Berkelbacteria > Candidatus Berkelbacteria bacterium. Next base: position 1,439 of record JACPKC010000007.1, read on the forward strand.
GCCATAACTGCGTTAACTCGGGAAGGAATGATGCAACTTCTACCCGGATGTCGTTCAATTGCTTCACCTGTTCTGGACTGAACCCCGCACTAGCGAGCGCATCCTGAAACTGACTACGCGCCGCATCAGAAGCGCGTTCCTCGGCCGAACGATTACGATTACGTTGCTCCTCAACCGCAAATTTAGACGCCTCCTCTTTCTCATTCGGCGCAAGCTCTCCCTCTCCAATACCACCGTCGCCTGGTTTGGGTTGGTATTTTTGGAGCGCACCCGATTTCTCATCATCCTCCAACAACTCCATAAACCTGGGCATGAGCGTTCTCTCCATTACAAACCAACGCTCGCGTTCGGTGCCTTGCCAACCTTGACTCTTGCGACCCAGTAACGGGTACTCAAAATATTGCTCTATGAGTTGCGCGAGCGTGAGTGTTTGACCAACGCATTCAAACGGTTTATCAAGTAGCTCCCGTACCTTTTCAGCAACCTGGACAGGTTCATCTGGCAACATCACCTCGCGAAGTAGTGCGTTCATAAACTGGTATGTGAGCGGCTTCCCCCGGTAGTCCGTTTCTTTAAAAAGCTTGTCACGGTACAGACTCTCAACCGCTTCGCGCCGATTGCCGTCCTTGCCATACGAAGGCACCTGACGAGCTACCCGACTATTGACGTTAATGTCTGAGATGCAGTTGTTAAATCGCAAAAATACAGTGTGGACACCTTTGTCCACCTCTTCAACGCCATTCGGTTGACGACGTGTTGCGCGCCGCCTCGCGTCGTCAAATTGATTTAGATACCCTTGTGGATCCTCGCCTAGCTGTTGCAGGTGCATGCCTTCGTGCAGGAGTGCGAATTCAATCTGATTGCGCGTGTAGTTGTGCTCAATATACCACGTTGGATCAACGGTGATCTTGCCACTGATTGCATCAAAAGAAAATCCCTCGCCAAAAACAAATTTAAATGAAGTGTCTTTGGCGGCAGTTTCAAGCTGTGACCGAAATTCCCACAACTCGAGCCAGATTCGACGCTCGGCATTTTTCTCAACCTCATTAGAACCTGTCACGTTCGCATCGATTTCTGACATAGAGCGTGTCGCAAGAAGCGGGGTGTGCTCTGGTACGATCGGTTGCTCCGGCACGCCACTAAGTTCAGACCTGTCTTCAGGCATGAACGCCCGCTTGTGGCTCACTGATCGGGCAACAAGTTAGAAGATCCTCCTCGGCCTCACTATATTTATTCTGCTCACCTGAGAGCAACAGCTTGAGCTCCATAAGTTCAGCTATTTTTGCTTGGCCCTCAGTTTGTTGTCGACCAGCTTCATTCTGCGTGCTGGGCCACTTAGTTCGCGCGGGAAAATCGCCGTACAGTACCTCGATAACGGTTGGCGCCGTAAAAAATTCAAGTGGTGGCGCGGAATTTTTAGGAACGTTGACGCGTAAGTACGGCACCTGCCCGCCGCCCCCGTAATTAACTTTTTCTGGCCATCCGGAGCCGTGTTTGAAGAAGTCGAAGTGTGTGGACAAGAGTTGGTACAAATAGGCACGCTCTAAACTATTAGTCACTTGATCGACGATGTATTTATAAACGTACCCGTCGATCTCCTCACGGTAACCATCAGCTTTCCAGCTATTCAGTATCCGTTCAAACGTTCGAATCGAGATCGCCGTTTGCTTGATTGCGGTTTTGAGGGGTTGACCAGATTGTTGAAATAAGTATCTGGCATCTGTGATAGCACCCTCGCTTAGTCGTTGGATGAGAGCGCCAGCCTGCGCCAACCGCCAGAGCTTGTCAGGTGTATCGCGCGGCACCAATGTCGACTCCCGCCTATCGAGCAAATGCATCCACAGTAATATATAGAGCTCGCTATCACCACCCCTACCCTGCTCTCGAGTACCCTCGACTTCCTGTGAGAGCAGTCCCCATTCCTTGGACACCACTCGGTTGCGAAGCGCTTCATCGAGCTCGAATCGATCGCGGTACCGATTCACTTCACCGAGATTGATATTCCCAGTCAACACGATGCCAAAACCTTCGGCCACCATAATCGGCGGATGCCCGTCCTGCTGGACGTCCACGAATTCGCCTGGACGCAGACCCATGATGGCGTTTAGACTCGCCATAAGTGGCGCCGGGATGTAGTTTGCCTCGTCGATGATGAGAATCCGGCCAGTACGTATCGCCTCGTAAACCGGTCCAAGCTCAAACTCGCTCTGAAGTGTACCTGTGCGCGCAATGAGCGCCTGCTCAATCTGCCGGGCAACTTCACCTAACTCGGCGCCGTCTGCTAATGGGTGATCTTTTTTGTATCCATTCATGAGTCGATTAATCTCATCGTTAATCTTATCAGGAGCAATAGTTTCTGACGCTGAGAGTTTTGTATGCCCCCAAAGCTCCTCCGGCATGATTCTAGAGTGACCGCGGAGCACGATCGCCTCGCGCCCAAATCTTGTCCTTGCCAAGTGCTTCGCGCCTTCGGTTTTACCGGTACCGGTTGGACCGTGTAGAAACACGACTTCGCCCGCTCGGAGACTGCGTTCTATCCCATCCAATTGCTCCTGTATCCATGGCGTCTCGACAATTCGCCCTGCATGAAGTTGGCTAACATACTGGCTAAGCTCAAGACGATGGACGAAGTAGAAACTTTCAGGGCTTCGTGACGTGAGATCGATGAGCGCTTGGCGAGTGTTCTCAAGCGCGGTCAAATATTTCTGTCGTTCCATGGTAGCCTGCGCTGGCGTGATCAGATTATTCCGCAGATCGTCTGCAATAAAATTAAGAAAAGCGCGGTATTGCGTGATTTCACGCTGAAGTTTGCGATACTCTCTCACTGCTTCGGAGTAACTCTTTAGACGAAACGCGCCGAGCTCACGGTAACGCCCCTTTTCGACCTCATCGGTAAACTCAATCTCTTCAGGCTTCACATACTCCTTGCGCATAGCCTCTCTCTCAAACCGAAGGTCTGCATAATATCTGAGTTCACGCCGGTCAATAGGCGGCGTGCCCTTGGGCTCTTGTTTTTGGCCATGTAGCGCACGCTTTTGATGTGCATTCCGCGTTTCCTGCCAATGCATTGCATCTAATTCTTCCCCTGAGCGCTCCCCCTGCGAATCGTCTGCATGTGGCATCATTGTCCTCCTTGCTAAATTTATTGTGTCGCAAACTTTAAGTCTTCGACCAACCCGTCCAAACAAACTAACGACTCTTTTTGTCTACCGCCTATACTCTATCGTCTTGAACTAATTTATACAACTCATACGTTTCTTGCGCCATTTTGGCCCAACTAAATTTTTGCGCCTGTTTGCGGCCGCGAGCGGAGAGGTCAGCCGCGAGTTTTTTATCGGTCAAGATCCGATGGATGGTCTCGGCCAGCGCAACTGAATCCTTGGGTGGCACCATGAGAGCCGCCTCACCCGCGACTTCGGGGAGAGAAGAGACGTTGCTACAAACGACCGGCGCGCCGGACTGCAATGCCTCTAAAACCGGCAACCCGAAGCCTTCATAGTGACTGGGAAAGACAAAGGCGCCAGCGGCGGCGTAGTAAAACGGCAACTCGTCATCGGCGATAAATCCCGGCGTGACAATTTCGGCCCGGGCCGGCGAGCGTTCAATTGCCGCCGCCAATTCGGGGAAGAGCCGGTTGGGTTGACCGGCAATCACCAGTTGATGAGGCAAATGATATCTTGATTTCAAAATTTCAAAAGCGCGCAGCAGCTCGGGCAAACCCTTGTGCGGCCGCCACTGATTAACAAACAACAGGTAGGGTTTGGTGAGTTTGACGCGCTCGCGAAAGGCCGCCAACTCCTGATTGGCATAAGACCGAAAACGACGATCGGCGCCTTCATAAATAACCTGAATCCGCTCCGGATCAACCGGAAAGTTTTTAACCAGATCGATTTTGGTCGCCCGCGAAATTGCCACGACTCGATCGGAAAGAGCGGCGTGACGCATCACCGCCTGGAGCGCCCAGCGGCGGAACAGATTATGCTGCGTCCGACCGGCCGGAAACTGCTGCATTGTTAAATCGTGAACGGTGGTGACTCGCCGGCCGCGATAACCGAGCGGCTGGTTAAAGTTTAAAAAATGCACCAAATCAGGCTGAAGGTTGGCTATTACTCGAGGCAATGCAAACTGTTCAGCATAAGTGTAGTGACCAATATCAACTTGATGAACCGTCAGGCGGGGATCTTTTAAGAAGAATTCTGACTGACTCATCGGTCGAATCAAAACATGAAACTCATCGTCGGTCTTAAGCTTGAGGAGCTCGGATAAAAGCTCCCGGCTGTAGCGACCGATTCCGCCCGTTTCCTTGCGCCAAAAACGCGCATCAAGAATTAGCCTCATACTTGTTCTTTATCAGTGATGAGAAAAATAGTTAGCGGGAAGCCTTCTTTATCGAGCCCCGACAAATGCACCAAAGAAACTTTAAACCAGTCCGTAAGCGCCGTCAGGTCGATCTCCGCATATGTCCGATCGAGATACCAAACCCGCTCGTATGACTCTTTTAATTCTTTAATGCGACTGCCTGGCGCGACAGCGCGCAATTTTTCAAGATTGCCTACTCGGTACGATCCATACATATCTTCGATCGTCATACCAGCGCCTGACGCCGAGGCGCCAAGATAATATTGAACTGCCCACCGCTCACCGCCAGCAAAAGCGCCGCGCAAAAGCACGATATCGCGCGAGCCGACTTGTGCATTTAGCAATCTGGCAATCTCTCGCTGACCAGAAGAGGCGTTATGCGTAAAGTATTGTGTCTGTATGCCTGCCAGTGTGACCAGGATAATAACCACCGCAATCGGTTTGCCGGTTGGCAAGCGCCACAGCGCGACGAGGCCAGTCGCAAGGAGAATGAGCACGAACGGCGTCAAATAAGACAAATAACGCGTCGCCTGAATCGCGACCGAACCAATCCCAAGCGCCGCCAAAACACTTAATCCAATAAAAATCAAAATGCTCAAACGCCATTTGACCTGGTTTCTATCTCCCTGAAAAAATATCATATTCCCAGCCGCGAGCGCGAGAAAAATCATCATAAAACTAATCACAAATGAAGTGAACGCCAGAGGTTCGGTATAAAATAATTCTTTTAGGGACGACGGCGAAAGATCGAGAAAAGTTCGGCCAGCAACTATGCGATAGAAAACGCCGACGACGCCCTTGATTCGATCAACAACTCCAGTCGCAAGCGATTGTTCCGCGAGTCGCCCTTGAATTTGGGTCAGTGTGACTGGGATTAGCGGCGCGTACGCAAGCATGAGCGCGCCAAGAGTGATTAAGAGCGAACGCCATTTAGCCCGCAAAAAGTCGCGCTGAAAAAATGTGAGTAGACCAAGTTCCAAACCCAAAACAAGCCATCCGATATGGTGCGTCAACACCAAGCCAAGCGCGGCCAGACCGAAGTAGACCCAAGACTGGATAGATAGCTTTGCCCTTGGCGTTGCAAACGCTTTGTCGACAAGTTCAATTAACGTCGTCCACGAAAGCGCGACGAAGAAGACAAGTAGACTGTACATCCGAGCATCTTGAGAAAGATTGATCAAGAATGGATTGAATGCGATCAAAAACGTCGGCCAAAACCACTTCACGCCAAGGGCGCGGGATAAGCGTGGCATCAGCCAAGCCAAGCCGACGCCAGCTAAAACGCCGACTAAGCGGACTGTCGATTCAGCAACGCCGAACAATTTAACAGTTCCCCAGACCAAGAGATGGTAGAGTGGCGGGTGCACATCCCCGGCCGCGATTGTGAAAACATTAGCCAAATTCCCAGCCGCCGCAAGTCCAATCACGCCCTCATCACCATCAAATGGACGATCGCCAAGAGTGAAGAGGCGCAAACCAAGCGCAAGCCCAAGCGCGCCTAGAAAAATGATCTTTTCGCGACGAGTGAATTGATGAGGATGAGACTGCATTTAGCGCCTAAATGTCCAATATTTATTAGCAAAAAAATTCCAAAAGCCGACAGTGCCGGTAGCGATCGCCAGCGAAAAAATATCGGTCAAGCCAAGCCAATTCGACGCACTGGCAAAATAGAAAATCACATTATTCAGCCCCAAACCAAGCGTAGCAACTAAAAAAAACTTTGCCGCTTGTTTGAAAACAGCGCGATTCTTCGAGCGAAATGTCCAACGGCGATTCATAACGTAGCTTGATATCACTGAGCCGCAAAAGGAAAACGCTTTGCCGATTTGTTTGCCGAGTTGCCCAAGCGAACCGAGTGGCGTTTGAAGAGCGAGAAAAAAAATCACCCAATCGATGATGGTGTTGAAGAGACCTACCAAAGCGAACTTAACAAACTCGCGCCAAGCGCGACGCTGACTTGCAAGCTTTAGGATGGTTCGCGCCGAGCGGCCGAGTTCGCCCGAAATTTTACTCTCGCCAACCCGTCGATCGACAAAAGTGATTGGAATCTCAACGAGTCGAAAACCTTTTTCGTGCCCCTGTAAAAGCATCTCGACCTGAAAAGCATAACCGGTTGCAATCAGTGTCGTTAAATCGAGCGACTCCAAAAATCCCCGCGGATAAAGTTTAAAACCGGCCGTGGAATCGCGCACCGGTAAACCAAGTAGAATTTTCGTCACGATGTTGGCGCCGTATGAATTAACATATCTTTGCCAATCCCAGCCGACAATTTTACCGCCCGGAATATAGCGCGAGCCAATGACAATCGTTTTCGCTTGAAACTTCTCTATAAGTTGCGGCACGTCAGCGGGATTGTGTGAAAAATCGGCATCCAGCGTAATGATGCCGTCGGCATTAGATTCAAGCGCCCAGGCGAAACCGGCGGCATACGCCGCGCCAAGGCCGGCTTTTTGCTTGCGATGAAGAACATGAAGACGCGCTTCTTTTTGACTCAGCATAGAGGCCAGCTGACCCGTGCCATCAGGAGAATTATCATCGACGATTAAAACTTCTAGCTCTTGGACGGGAAGCGCCATGAGCGCATCGAGGAGTTTTGTTAAATTTTCTCTTTCATTGTAAGTTGGAACGATCACGAGAAATTTAGGCATAAAGTCCTTTTTGACGATTCCGACGAATGCGATTTAGCTCGCGCAAGGTTATCCAGGCATCGCGCCCGGCACGGAGCTTGGAACCGGCGGCATCATACCAAGAAACTGGCACTTCCAGAATGCGATAGCCGTGAACGCTGGCAATCGTCAGAATTTCAATATCAAATCCCCACCGATCAATTGTAGCTCGCTTAAAAATATCATGGGCCGCCTGACGCTCAAAGAGTTTGAAGCCATTTTGAGTATCGCTCAACTTGAGCCCAGTGGCCGCCCGAATTAGTAAATTGCCGATGCGACTTAAAATCCGCCTCGGCCAAGGTTGTTTGCGCTTGATTCGTGAAGCCATGAGATAGCGCGAGCCCACGATGATTTCAGCAGTCTGACGGTGGGGCCATAAGCGGCCGAGTTCCTCAATTGGCGTGGCGTTATCAGCATCAGTCAGAAGCAAAAAATCTCCCTTGACCGCAAGTATCCCTCGGCGCACCGCCGCGCCCTTGCCCTGGTTATCGGATAGGGTTAAAAGTCGGAGTGGAAGCGGATAATCAGCAATAAGTTGCGCAACAATTTGCGGCGTCTCATCTTGACTGCCGTCTTCCACCACTAAAACTTCTGTTTGCCAAGATTGCTTGCCGATATAATCAGCAATTTTTTTAAGCGTGTCCGGGAGACGGAGCGCCTCGTTATACGCTGGAATAACAATCGAAAGCTCCGGTGTGGTTTTCATCGCCGCTCCCAAACTTCGGCCAAAATTGCGCCTCGAACAGCAACAGTATAAATTGGCTGGTAACGATCCTGCTCTGGATATTCGGCGATCAATTCTTGGCGCGCCCGATTGATAACGATATAATCCCCATTCGCCGGCTCAATTCGTTTGAAATCCGTTCGGAGCAAGCGCGCCGAACGATCAGGAATCGCGGCAAAAGTCACGGTTCGATCGGCTAAACCATTCTTATTCAACCAAAGCACAGCTTCTTCTACGCCCTCATTCCACCAACCAATTTGAAAGAGTTTTTGGGCCGCCATCTGACCTGCGCCGCCCGTAAATTCGTTGTAATAATCAAGCTGATACGGCTGATACCACCCCGCTTGAAGCGCCAGATAACTGACAAAAATAGCAGGGAGAAGCCAAGCCAGCCGCTGATTTTTAAGCCCATCCATAAGTCTGCCGACTACGCTCGCGACCGCGATTGAGACGGCCGGAAAGAGTTGTAGGAGATAGCGAATCCCGCCCTGACGCAGGGCATAAAACGAAAAAAGAAAAACCGCCACAATCCAGACAAACAAGATCCAATCCGAGCGGCGACCGCGCAGTAGCGTTCGAGCGAAAAAATAAAGACTCAAAATAACAACCAAGGCGGGTAAGGTAACAAGATAATAAATCAGATAGTAACTTGCTCCAGGCAGTTGGCGAACGCCCAAAAAAATCGTCTCAACTGCCGACCAATGCCCAAAGGTGATATTCAAATGAGCGCGAAAATCTTCCCAAAGCCACGGCCAGCTTGCCCAGACGATGAGCGGCGGGAATAAGATCAAAGGCGCCAACCACCCAAGCTCTGGGAGCCGCCGACCACGCTTCCAGTCTGACCTAAGCACGATGATCGCCAGCATGGCTAGAAGCGGATAAAGTAAGAGATTGGAAAGGCGCGTGCCCAGCGCCAAACCAAGCGCAAGCGTAGCCGCCGCGTACCAACGGCTATTTTGTTGTGGACGGAAAAGCGCTTCCAAAAAGCAATACACGGTCAACGTGAAGAAAAGAGTGGTGGGCGTATCAAGCCCAAGCACACGATTCAACGCGATAAAAAGCGGCGAACAAGCCAAAATAATACCCGCTAAAACACCAACTTTTGGACTGTAAAGACGCCAACCGATCAAGATCGTTAACAAAATCGTCGCGCTTCCCATTAAGGCCGAAAGTAAGCGCCCAGGCTTAAAATCAACCTCATTTGCTTGAAAAGACCGCAAAGACACGAGTCCATAGAGCCATTTGGCGACTGGCGGATGTTCACGGTTGGCGTTCCACGCATCGGCCTCCCAAATCCCGTTGACGACGTTCGCGGAGTAATGCTTGGCCGCGTCGTAATAGGCGATCTCGTCCCAAGTTTCACCAGCCGCATTCAGGCCCCACAAACGCAAAGCGAGCGCCAAGAGAGGCACAAGAATAAGCGCTAATCGCCACGGCTGGGTTCTTTTCATAGAACTCATTGTAAGCCTTGAAGGCTGAATACTGTATACTGGTTTCAGACATTCACCATAAAAAATTTAGGAGGAACTTTATGCGCTGGTTTGCAATTATTCTTTTACTGATCGGGCTGGGTTTTGCCGCCTTTACCTGGACAAAAAATAGCTCAAACGCAAGTCTTTCAAAAAACATGAGTCCGGTTTGGGGAGTACTCGTTCGCCCCTTTGCGCTCGATGTCGTGGGTAAGCCGACAACATGGGAAGTTGGCATCCCCGCTCAACTTAACTATACCCAAGAACTCGGAGCAAAACTAATTCGAGCAAATATTGAATCGAATGATCCCGCGATGGAGCTGATGATCAATGGCGCCCGGAGCCGCGATCTTGATGTTCTGCTTGTTCTTGAAGTCGACGGCAAGAATCCGGTGCTCGATGCGAGCATCCCCACAGCTGCGCTTTACGATCAGGGCTATGCCTTTGCAACCCAGTACGCTTCTAAATATGCCGGTCGTGTTCAGTATTACCAGCTTGCCAATGAGGTTAGCGGCACTGCCGCTCATCAAGCCAGCGACACTGGCCCGACTCTGAAGAACAGTTACGACCTTACTTATGATAAAAACCGCTACGAGCGGGTGCGCGAATACACGCGCGGTCTGGCTGATGGCGTCAAGGCCGCCGATCCGGGCGCCAAACGCATGGTCACTGGCCACTGGGTTCTGGTCGACATTATGAAGTATCTTATTGACGACAAAGTCGACTTTGAGATTATCGGCTGGGATTGGTATTCGGATATGGGCATCGATCCGGCTAAAAAGTTGATCGACAACTTCCCCGCGCTCGATCTTCCAGGCTTGGCCAACAAATGGGGCAAGGAATTTTGGTTGGCAGAAGTTAATCGCGAATCTGGCTCATTCGACAATCAAGATCAGGCTCAAGCTAGTTATCTTGCCGCGGTTGCCAAGGTTGTTCAAGCAGACAAACGCATCAAAGGCATGACGATTCACATGCTACCCGACATGGCCGCCGAACAGAGTAAAACCACTGGCGCCCTTGGTCTGGTAACAGTCAAAGAAAATTCCGACGGAACTTGGAAATTCGACGAAAGAAAACCCGCCTTCGCCACCCTCCGATCGATCTTTTTGAGGCAATAATAGGAGAGTTGTTAATCCACAAGCGTTCTCAAAGCGTAGCCCTTTTAAGTGTATACTGTGACTGATGATACAGGCTGAAACAACTTCTGAAGATACTCGACTCCGACGCTTGCTTTTTGTGCTGGAACTGTGGCTGGTGCCAATGTTGCTCTTTTTGGGCGCGGCCATCCTGGGTTTTGTGCTAGCTGGCGGCAAGCTTCACGCCCTGGACGTAAAATTTTCCTTCTACGCCACAGCTGGAGCGATCGGCTGTTCAATGTTTGCGCTTTTCTGCTGGCTGATTCGTTTGCGAATCGCTTCGTGGCGATTGCATGTGATCGCGCTCTTTTTAGCGCTTCTCGCTATTCCAACTCTTTTCCCCTTAAACCTCTTTTTCATTCCGCCACTTGCGCTCGCGTTCAGCTTTTTCCGCCCTGTTTTGCTCCTGGGCGAGCATCAAATCTGATCATCAAAGAGCTGGCAATAATTAGCCAAAAAACGATCAAATTATCGTTTTTCCAGATCGGCATATCAACGAGACCGATCGCCAAAAAGACGCTCCAGCTTCCAAGCAAACCAGCCGCTACAAGCCTGGTATCTGTGTGCCGAACGGCTCTAAATAAATTTCTAAGCGCCAAGACCAATGCCAGCAACAACGCCGCCAAGCCGAGTAAGCCGGTTTCGAGCCAAATCCCAACAAATAAATTATGCGGTGTGCGAGCATGCGGAGCGATATATTCAAGATAGTTCACGCGCGCGCGGGTTAAGGCCGTAAAGTCAGCTTGAAAATCGCCCAGACCTAAACCTAAAATCGGCGCTTGCCTAACGAGTTCGCCGGTCGCGCTCCAGAGTTGCCAGCGAACGTTATTGCTGGATGTAACCCGGCCGCCTTCATCAGTCGAACGCGAGAATTCCGGACGCACCAGCCACCAACTTAAAATCAAACTCAAAGTTATTACTCCTACGAACGTGCGTTGAATAAAAAGCGATCGCCAAAACTGTTTTGAGCTCAAGACAACGCCAATCGCGAAACCGAGGAGAGCGCCAACAATTCCGGCGCGTGAGGCGCTGATGAAAAGTCCCATTAAAATAATTATGCCTATACCGATGCGAACGAGTGGTCGAATCTTTTTGAGAGTGAAGACAAGCGGGAGAGCTGGCGCCAGGGCGAAAGCAAGATAGTTTGCTGAAGCATTTGCATCGAGCGCATAAGGCCCAAGAGCGCGATCTGCTTGATTCCAGAGAATCAAAGCTAGCAAAGCAACGCAAGTACTCGAGACTACCAGAGCCATGGCTAGGCGCTCGAGATCGTTCTTGTTTCTCAAGGTCAACAAAGCAATAAGATAAACAAGGATTGGACCAAAAATAAAACCCTTAAAAAGCCCAAGGGCACGCCGCAGATCATCGCTTAAAATAAGGCCGACGAAGGCGCCTAGTAAGAATAAAATTGGCGGCGCTAACCAGGATCGGCGCGAGCGCCACAACTGTCGAATTGAATCATCGCTGATCGAGCGCAAAATCACCCAAACGAAAACGCCCCAAATTACTAATTCCAGCAACGTCGTCGGAATTCCACCGAGCGTAAAACGAATAAGATAGGCTGGCGTCAAAAACGCCACGAACGTGAGAAGTGTAAGCTTAGTTGGTTGCATGAGATTTGAGAATAAGATTTGAGATTGCGACCAGAAAACCGATAAAAACCCAAACATGGATAATATATAAAGTTGAGAAAAAGTTATACTGAACCAAGAGGCCAACGACCGCAGCGGTGGCGCCCAGAAGCACTGCCTGCAATAACGGCTCTTTCACAGCGCGGTAGGCAACTATTGCTCGCGCAAGCAGAAGGAGAATGAAAGCAAGAAAAGCGCCCAGACCAATCAACCCGGTTTCGGCTAAGATCTCAAGATATTGGTTATTAACAATATCGAAACTCTCGAGAGAGCGCGGATCCGGATAACCTTTCACGTAGAAACCAAAATTGCCGAGACCGATCCCAAGCCAGGGATGCTCTTCCCAGGCTTGCTTTGCCTGAATAAACGCGACTAGCCGACCCTGGGTTGATTCGCCGACCGCAAAATCCTGAATTTGAACATGTTCTGCGAATTGCTCGAGCGCATCTTCTCGCCCCTGACCAAGAAAAAAATAGACGCCCAATGTAGTAAGTATGAACAAGCCTAAACCAGCTAATAAGAATCGAGGCGCCAAAACAAAGCGTGGCAGAGTTAAGAAAATAACGCCTGCGGCGGCAAGGCCGCCAAGATAGGCGCCGCGCGAAACGGTCAACACAAAAACAATCAACATCAAACTGAATAGAAGCCAATGCCAGAGTGTTTGGTAGCTCTTGACTCGGAGCAAAAGCAAACTTGCAAGAAGACTAATCGGAAGAAGGAGAAAGTTGCCCAAATACAAAGGCTCAATCGAAAAAGCCTGGATGCGCGGAAAACCAAGCACTTCTTTCGTATAGCCTTGATTGAGGCCTGTTAGCGAGCTGGGCAAGCCAATTGCGTCACCCAAAAACTGGTAAAGACCAAAAGCAACGACCACGCCGGCGCTTATTAACAAGACTCTGATCACGCGCTTAAAATCTTCTTGTGAGCGGATAAATTGGCTCACCAACCAACCAAAACTCGCGGTAAAAAGAATGAAGCCAAATACGAAAAGCGAGCGCGTGGACTCGCGCGCGCCGAAGACGCTTAATCCAGTCGCGATCAGAAAGATCAAGAGCGGCCAGCTTGGAATAAACGGCTGGGCGCGTCGGCGGCGAGTGAGTAATTGAAAGCCCAATGCCAGGAGTGTCAGAGCGCCGAGAAGAAAATTAATCCGTAAGGTCAGGCCGCCAACCTCTAAACTAGGAATGCGCTCAAAGGGCAGGAAAAAAATAATTGCGAGCCAGCCTTGCGTTGGGTTTTTGAAGATTGCGCGCGCGAGCCAAAGCGCGAAGCCAAGACCGAGGAGCAAGATCAACCCTTTAAAGTTTAAGATGAGCGCCATACCGATTGTCAAGATTGCGCCGAAGAGACTTGAAAACCAGATCATTTAAGCCCCTCGTGATCGGCTTTTCTAAGCAATGACAAGACGTATTCTTCGTCACGTTCAACGTTTTTCTTGACCTCATATTCTTTAACAACGTGCCGACGTCCGCGCTGACCTGCAAGAACGCGGCGTTTCGCGTCCGCCAGAAATTGGCAAACAGCTCGCGTAATTGTCTCGGGAGCATGTTCCGGAACTAAAATTGCGCCGTGATTCTCGCCGACATATTCTGGAATAGCGCCTGAATTAGTCGTGACGACAGGAGTGGCGCAGGCTAAACTTTGCAAATTAATCATACCGACCTGCTCCTCCCAAGTCTTAGTCGTGACCGATGGCGCGACCGTCACCCACGCTTCTTGAAAGTATCGAGGCAGTTCGGCATTCTTGATCGGCCCTAAAAAGGTAGTGGCCGGACTATCTTTAATTTGAGCATTGAGCGGACTCTGGGGATCAATCGGACCGCCGATAACGAGTTTGGCTTTCGGATAGAGTTCCAAGATCTTCGGCCAGGCGCTAAGCAGATCGGGCACGCCCTTAGCTTCTGAAACGCGACCAACAAAAAAAACGAGCGGGTAAGTAGAACGGCGTTTCGGATCCGAATCAAATTCAGCCACATCAATGCCCCAAGTGCCCCAATTCAGACGAGTGATTTTGTGTTCGGGCACACCGGCGGCAATTAGGTTGGCACGCGCACCCAGATTAAGATTGATCACACCGGCGGCGGCGCGTCCGTAGACTCCGAGAATGGTCTGCATAAAAAGTCCAACTGGCCAACCAAATTTTTCTAAAACTGGCCTATTTTCGAAAACCGGGAAAAAATACGGGGTGCGAGTGCGCCGAGCGTATTGAGCGACTATCCAGGCATTCTTTAAGGCCAAACGCGAGGCATACGGCTCTGGGCCCTGGATTATATCGGGCTTCGCCTCTTCAAGTAATCGAGCAAGTTGCGCTGAATCCCGATATCGAATCGGTGTCGAGGCAAAATCTTCTTCACGCATATCGCCATACGAAGCATCGGTGTAAAAATGCAAAATTTTGAGCTTCTTAAAATACTTGAGCGGATCTTCCAAGTCGCGGCGTAAAGTTTGGCTGACGAGCGCCAAAGTTGCGAACTTTTTCATCTTGTCTCCCTGCTCGCAAGTGCCTGCTCAACGACTTTGCGATCAGAAAATGGAATATGACCGCTTTTGACTGCCATGACCTCTTCGTCGCCCTTGCCAGTAATTAAAACCACATCGTCTACTCGGGCAAGATTTAAAGCTTTACGAATCGCTTCATCGCGCCGCAGAATGGTAAAAAAGTTCCGATCGTGCTCAAAATACTTGGCGCGGCCAGCGCCTTTTTGAACACCCGAAACAACGGCTTGAATAATTGCGGCTGGATCCTCACTGCCCGGATCCTCGTCGGTCACAATTACGATATCGGCATATCTACCCGCCAAGGCGCCAAGCAATGGCCGTTTTTCTTTATATCGATCGCCTGTGGCGCCACCCACATGAATTAAGCGACCTTTTATATCCGACCGAACGGTCTCAAAAACTTTTTTCAATCCGTCAGGCGTGTGCGCATAATCAAGTATAATCTGATAACTCTGGCCGTGATTAAGAAATTCCATCCGCCCGGGCGAGGTTTGCAAGCGTTCCAAACCCTGTTTGATCGTTTCGAGATCGATATTGGCGCCGAGCGCGGCGGCGGCGGCGGCCAAAGCATTTTCAACGTTAAATCGACCGAGAAGATTCAAATTGATTGAGAGCGCTTCATTGCCAGCATGTAGAACGAAATGAGTTTTCAGCTGGCGATCACGAATATCACTTGCCCAGACATCGGTTGAGTTCTTAAGGGAATAAGTTAAGCGTCGGACGGCTGGATACTTCAGAAACTCTGCCGCCGCTGGATCATCGCCATTAACAACGCTGACCCGATGCGGCCGAGCGAAGAGACGCTCTTTGGCGCCGCGATAACTGGCTTTAGTTGGATGATAGTCTAGGTGATCGACTGTGAGATTGGTAAAAATAACGGTATCGAATGGAATTCCCCAAACTCGTTCTTGAACCAAACCATGCGAAGTGACCTCAATAATTGCCTCCGTGGCGCCGCGACCGATCATCTTTCGAAGCAAGAATTGGAGTTTGAATGAATCCAGAGTTCCCATTTTAAGATCGTTGCGCCACATCTTGATCCCATCAGAAAAACGAACGGTGCTCATGAGGCCAGTTTTTAGACGGCGTTCTGTGAGAATACTGTGTAAAAACAAAGCAGTGGTTGTTTTACCGTTCGTGCCTGTCACGCCGAAGATTCTTAACTTCCGCCCCGGAAAACCTGCGAGACTAGCCGCCAACACCGCCCGGCAAAGGTGGTAAACATTGAGCACGCTTTTTGGGATTATCGAGCGAATTAGCGATTTGAGTTGCATAGAGTGATCCTCGTCAGAACTTATCTTACACTTGCGCGGCGAGAGCGTGCATACGTTGCTTCATAAATCCGGATTGTTTCTTTGGCAGTGCGCTCCCAACTAAACCGGCGCGCCTGTTTTCGCCCCTTGCCAGCCAACTCACGCCGCAGAGACGCGTCGGCAATCAAACTGGTTAAAGCGCGCGCCCACGCCGAGAGATTGGTCGGCGAAAGTAAGATCCCGCCTTCACCCACCATCTCGGGCAAGGAAGAAGTGTTTGAACTCACAACCGGTGTACCACAACTCATTGCCTCCAACGGCGGCAAGCCAGCGCCCTCATAGAGAGAGGGAAAGGCAAAAATCGAGGCCGCGTTGTAAAGCAGTGGCTTATCGTGATCGTTAATATAGCCGGTAAAAACCACTGCGGACTGCAAACCAAGTTTTTCAACTAATTTAAAGAGGCCTTCGTAGTACCAGCCTTTCTGACCGGTAATCACAAGTTTCCAGCGATGCCCGACTCGTTTGCGCACCTCGGCAAAAACTTTCACCAAAAATTCCAAATTTTTACGCGGGTTAAGAGTGCCAACGTGGAGAATGAACTTATCGCCTGTTTGGTATTTAGCGCGAATACTGGTGAGGCTTTCTCGATCGCGGATCGGTTGAAAAACGCTATCGGCCGCCTCATAAATAACTGTGATTTTTGCCTCATCCAAGCCAAGAAGCTTAATCGCATCTCGTTTAGTATGTTCAGAAATGGCAATAATATGATCTGCGTAACGGTAGGAAAACGGCATCCATTTGCCGAAATAAAGCCGCGAGCCGAGCGGGATATCGGCGCCATAGTGAATCGCGATCAGATCATGGAGCGTGACGACGATTGGCCCCGGAAAAAGAATCGGCGCGGAAAAAGCCGGCTGATGCAAAAGATCGATTTTGAACCGACGAGCAAGTTGCGGAATTCGAACTTGATCCCACCACCAGCGTTCGAGCGAGCGATAGTCGGCGCGTGAAATTGGAATAAGCTTTTTATACTCATTGATGCGATCAATGCGCTCAAGATTATTGACCAAATTTTCAACGTAAAAACCAAAACCCGTCTTCTGCCCAACCGTGGTCTGCATGTCAATACCAATTTTCATTTCACACTTCTTTCTTCTTCAGGATCAAAGAAAGCATATTTTGCGGCAGGGCGCCAGTCAGAATGCTCAAATAACCGTAAGTAATGATCGAGGCGCTTAAATTCAGAGCGAGTGGCGCCTCGCGAAGCCACCATGTGACAACCCCCATCCCCAAGGTAGAAAGGACGATCTTGCCGAGTGAGCAGAACGCCGGCCGGAGCTTGGCGGCGCGCCAAACGATCCAACCTAACAATAACGCCACCGCTAATTCGGTCGCAACGGTAGTGAGCGAAGCGCCGATATAAGACAAAATCGGAATCATCCCAAAATTTAGCCCGACATTCAAAATCACAAAAATCAGATTCGGCAAGATCAGGCTTCGCTGGCGCCCCATCGCAATCAGCAGATAGTTAAAAAACTGGGAGAAAAACGAGATGCCAACGGCAATGATGAGAATTTGCAATGCCGTGGCACCAGTGGCTGGCAGGGAGAGCCAGGTAATGGTGCTCGTGGTAACGTATTCAGCGCCGGCAACAAATTCAAGAATCGGTTGAGCTAAAATCACAGTGCCGAGAATAAGCGGGAAAGCAATTAAAGCGAGGACGTCAAAAGCCTGCTGATAAAGGCGTGGCAAACGTTCATCCTGCGAAGCAAGATATTGAGTCAAAGTTGGAAAAACATTGCCGAGAAACATCGCTGGAATCGTTAGAAGAACCTCTAAAATTTTATAGGGCGCGCCGTAGATGCCAACATCAACACTTGACTGCATTAAAGACAGCATGACTGTATCGATTTTGAAATATACAACATGAAGAATCAGCACAATCCCCATTGGCCAGGCTTCGCGGATAATCTGCGACCAAAAAGCAAGATCGAATTTCGGCTGAACGCGAACAAAATTTCGCCCTAAAACGAGGCTGGCTAAAAAATTTAGACCGTTGCCGAAAACGTACATCCAGAGAATGTCGATTAAGTCACCTTGATTGGCGATCACCCACAAAACGCCGAGCAGAATCACAACGCGACCGAGCAAATCTGTTAAAACGGCTTGATCCATGCGCAGATGGCGTTGGAAAACCCCAACAAAGGTCGAGTTGAGCGCGAGCCAGAGCCAGGCGAAAGCGATAACGCCAATGCCGAGTTTGATCGTTTCAGTGTATTGCGGAATCAAGAGAGCGATCAGGAAACCAATCAAAAAAACAAGGATGCCGAAGATGGTTCTTAAAGTAAGAACATTCGAGATAATTTTGGCCTCATTAGCTTTTTCTTTGCTAATCTCCCGCAACATAATCCAGAAGAAGCCAAAATCTGCCAAGACGCCAAAAAACGAGACATAGGCAAAAATCGTTGTGTAGTCGCCATAAGCGCTAACACCCAGATAGCGAGTTAATGAGGCGACAACAACAAGAGCGGTAACTGTCGAAACCACTCGGCCGATAAATTGGATCAGGGTATTAGCCGCTACTCGTTGAGCAAGAGACATCTTGTAGTTAGTATACAGCGTTTCTGGCGTTCCCGGCGGGATTCGCCCTGTCGGATGACAGGGCGCCATATCGATAGTTCAAGCACATTTCGCCGCCTTCGGCGGCGCAGAACCTCCCAAAATCCCAAACCGAAATGGCGAACTTTGTCAATTTCAAGTTTTTCTTTGGCGGCAAATTCTTAAAAAAAGAGATCCCATATACAAAGACGGGATTTCAGAAAGGCAAATTTCACTATGATACAACTAATCTTCTTTCCTAACCTTATTTTCCAGGTCCCGCATTTCTTTTTCAATTTCACGCATTCGGTCGGCGTTTTCAGATCTCTCCTCCGAACTTTGGTTAGGTGCCCAAGCACAACCGAGCCATTCGTTGCGCAACTGAATCCATTGCTATTTATCTCCTTCATTAGCGACGGTTACATCATACCAATGGCGGTTTGATTCGAAGTCTTGAGGATCACGACCACTAAATTCTTCAGAAGAGAGAACTTCATCAACAGAAGTTTCAAGACCATGTTCCGCGACATGAAATGTGACCGGCTTACCCTCCCCCTCTTTACGCTCTTGTGACGGCGTACCACCTTCAAATTTTCCTGGCATAATTTCTCCTTTAATTAATATTTATGAATAAACTTCGACCTTGAACTCATTTCGTAATTCTCCCGAGACACAGGATAATACAGCCGAAAATGTTCAGGGCTACGAAGCTGGAGATGGTTCGTTCGTAGCGTCGAGCGAGTTTCCTCATGTCGTTCCAAGGAATACCACTCGTAGAGAATTATCCGACAACGGAAGGATTCATGCAATGAGTTCCTTGTATGATTATAATTGATTTAATTCAGAAATGCAGACAGCAATTATGAAAAAATTTTCTTTCCCCACAGAAATCGCCAATTGATTTTTGAGCCTAAAATTCCTTACAATTTGGCCGCTGCTTGCGGCGGCTGTGCACAAAATGGCTTGCAATTTCTTCACTGGTGTTCCCGGCGGGAGTCGAACCCACAGTCTTCGGCTTCGGAGGCCGACGCTTTATCCATTAAGCTACGGGAACAAAAGCCGCTTCGCGCCAATAATCAATTCCCCAATATCAATGACCAATGAGATTGGAATTTGTGATTTGGTTTTTGAATGTTCCCTGCTATCGATAAGACTTGGCGCGCCCGACAGGACTTGAACCTGTGACCTCCAGCTCCGCAAGCTGGCGCTCTATCCACTGAGCTACGGGCGCAAATTTATCTTAATAATTGATCGGCAAGTTTTCGTAGTGCCAGTTTACTTTACTAGAATTGACCATAAAGCCCTTGCCCGCGGCCGGATTGATCGCGAATTAACAATTACTTTTGTATCAGGCGTCGATCATAATGATTTAGCACCCAGCGCGCCTCTTGGTCGCGGCCAAGATCCGCTACTCATTCAATAGTGTATTGGGCATGCTTTTGAGGGTCGACGGTTTTTGGATCGGTATCCCAAAACAACGTCGGCCGAAATTTCATACTTTCATTTTAACCTGATTAAGATCAATTTTCAACTTTAGCCACAATGTGTTCAAAAGAAATTGAATTTCGTTTTAATCATCGCCATGACAATTTATTGGCAACTTTATTATCAAAGATTTCTCTTTGGAGTCTTTTGAGATCTATCATAAGTTTTGAACAAGTTGGTTGAGTAAATAATTTCGCTGAATGTAAAACTTGGCGGTGAGATTTTACACTTTGCGCGAACCTTTTTTGAACGAAACGGCAACTGATTCGCTCCGCCGCCGCTCGCTGACGCTCGCCAGCCAGCAAAAAAGTTTTCTCTGCTTTTCTTTTGCGCGCGCCGGATTTTTTCTTCCTAACAGAGCAGGCGGCGGGGCTCAAACGCTCGGGCGCGGCGGAATTCCCCCACCCCCCCTTCCGCCGCGCCCTCGCTGAGGCGGCGAAAAATTTTTGCGATAAATCTTAGGTAGAAAGATATTTCTTTTTAAGCGAAATGGACATATAGCCAACGCCAATCATGGCAAGTCCCGCTATAACAAGAGCGAGAGGCCAACCTAATCCGCTTGAGAAATATTCAGAAGTGATTTTGAGAATATAGGCCATAAGAAAGAGTGTACCAAATGTAAGAAAGGCCTTACTCTTAATTTGAACGCTAAGAAATAACGCACCAAAAACGAGGCCGGGATAAATTAACTCCCAAAATACATTTTGGTTCGGCTTCCAACTTCCGAGCGTAAAAGCCGCCCCCAAAAAGCCGAGAATACCAAAGCCATAGAGAAAACCGGAAAGTGAAACACGCTCGTTTTTTGAAAAGGCATACCCTAACAACATATAAGTAATACCAGCGACTAATACACGGTATTCGTAGAATTTCCAATTGTCAAAATACGCACCGCCGCCAATCATAAAACTTGTGAAGCTGAAGAAAAGCCATGTTCCAAATAAAATACTAAACAAGGTAAAAATGTTTTTTCGGAACACAAGAAGCGACAATAAATAAGTTCCCAACATTATTCCTGAAATTAAACTTTGCGTTCCATAACTGCTGGCGTCAAAACCAGCGTTATCAAACACAACCCAAAGACCCATCGGCGTTACGAGGGCAGAAATAAGATAGAAGGCAGAGCCAACAGTTTCAGTACCTTTATTTTTGCTAAATAGTAATCCGACAAAATAGGCCGCTATGCCAGAGCCGAGCGTAGCCAAAACTTTTGTTCCAAATCCAAGTGTATGCCAATTTTGCCAAAGTAAAATTGAAATACCTAAAAAAACAATCGCGCTACCAATGTAGTATAAAATTTCAGCGACACCGAGCTTTTTTGTCAAAACAACATCTGTTTTGATTCCGCTACCTGAATCGTAAGCCAAGTCTAATTCTTCTTTCGAAATTACTTTTTGCTCGGCGAGCGACTTTATGTATTGTAAAACTTCTTCTTTGGTTGTCATATATTTTTATTTTATCCAGCCAATAAAACGGAAATTATTATAATACGAGCTTCCGTTTAGCTGGAGATTTAATTTTTTACTTACATTATGACCTGATAAATATCGGGCATTGTAATCTGTTCCTCCCCAGAAAAACGGAAAGAAGCCACTATCCCGACTTCCATAAACCACCTCAAAATCATCGGACGATTTTACACTCGAATCAAGATTCAAGTTTTGAGCCTCTGTGAAAGAAATTTCTTTAGCCTCATTTTTGGCAACATCATAAATATACAATTTTGATTCCACTCGTGGCGGGTTGTAATTTTGATTTTCTGGTTGCTTAATCTCATTTTTTACCAACTTATCATTTTGAACAGAATACTGATGACCGCTGTTGTAGTAATAGTAGGAATCATCACCACTTACATATAAAAAATTAAAATGTGGTTTTATAAAAAGTCCGGGCAGATAAATGCTACCAGCCACGAACAAAATCATCAATATTGGAATAGAGATACCTAAAATTAAAGTTATATTTTTTTTGATTATTTCCATATGTTTATATTTTACATTATTATTTATAAAATTAAAATGCCGACAATGATAGTATATCCCTATTTTAATAAATCCTCCATAGGAACACCTAATGACTTGGCGATTTTTTGAATTGTTTGAACACTTGGTTTTGTAACAACGCCACCCTCAATTTTCGTAAGGGTAGAATATTTGATGTCCGCTTTCTTCGCCAAGTCGTCTTGCGTCAATCCTTGTTTTGTTCGTATTCGTTTTATGTTTTGTGATATTGTTGCCATAATATCCAAAGTTTGATAGTATAGAGTTATGAGGTTATTTGTCCTTTGCTCACAAACTAATGATAGCAAACTTTGTGGATTTTTACCAGTAATCGCAAAAATTTTTCGCCGCCTCAGCGAGGGCGCGGCGGAAGGGGGGGTGGGGGAATTCCGCCGCGCCCGAGCGTTTGAGCCCCGCCGCCTGCTCTGTTAGGAGCAGAAGCCAGCAAAAAAGTTTTCTTTTCCTTTTAGACAGTTGCCGTTTCGTTCAAAAAAGGTTCGCGCAAAGTGTAAAATCTCACCGCCAATAGAAACTTCGCGATTTGAAAGGGTTGCTCCGCGCGGCCGCGCTCCGCAAAATGGTTTGCCGCTTCGCGGCAAAAAGGCTCACTGGGCAAAAATCAAAGACGGCGGATTTGTTTGTTTCGTATCTAAAAACAATATGAATATCAAACCAAAATATTTTCTCTACGCTCGTAAATCAACGGAAGATGACGACCGCCAAGTAATGAGCATTGAGGCACAACTTTTTGAATTGCGAGAATATGCGCGTAGAGAAAATTTTGAAATTCTGGAAGAATTTCAAGAGGCGAAAAGCGCAAAGACACCGGGTAGAGAAATTTTCGGCGAAATGATGGCGAAGGTAGAAAAATCTGACGGCGTAGGAATTTTGGCGTGGCATCCTGACCGTTTGGCTCGCAATTCCATTGACGGCGGACGCATCATTTACGCCGTAGACACGCACAAAATTATTTCTTTGCGCTTTTCGACATTTTGGTTTGAACCAACCCCGCAAGGTCTCTTTATGTTGCAAGTGGCGTTCGGACAATCTAAATATTACTCGGACAATTTGGCTGAAAATATCAAGCGAGGAATCCGCCAAAAATTGCGTCGGAAAGAGTGGCTCGGTCTCGCGCTTTTCGGTTATCAAAACAATCCGCTAAAACGCAATATTGAGCCGCACCCGACCGAAGCGCGGATTGTGAAGTTGGCATTTGAGGAATATGCGAAAGGTGGCCACTCTTTCGTTTCTCTTGCGCAATTTTTGGCGGATCTCGGCGTTGTTTCCAAAAACCGAACGCCACTTGCCAAAGTTTCCATCAAACGACTTCTAACAAACAAAGCATATCTTGGTTTTCTGAAACACAAGGGCGAATGGTTGGATGGAAACTTTGAACCAATTCTTTCTCCCGCATTGTTTGAAGCCGTGCAGAAAATTTTGAAAACGAAAGAGCGGCCGCGCCATCGCCGCGCAAAACACGATTTTCCATTCACCGGATTATTTCGTTGCGCGGAGTGCGGCAGTATGATTTCAGCACAATGGGCGGTCAATCGCTGGGGCACTAAATATCGCTATTACAGATGTTCCAAAAAACGCGGCCGCTGTTCGCAACCATATATCCAAGAATCGGAGCTGGCGCGGCAAATCAAGGCACGGCTTCAAACAATCTCGCCTTGCGACAATCTCACTGATTGGATGTTGGATAAAGTGAAAGAATGGAAACGCGAGGAAACTTCCGCATCGCAAAGCGAGTTTCAAAATCTTTCCGAAAATATCAAAATGGCAGAAGCGAAAATGGAAAAATTAGTTTCCACATATTTAGATGGCGACATTCCCAAACAAACTTATCTCAAAAAGAAAGACGAGATTTTGCTCGCTTCTGCCGTTTTGGAACAAAGGAAGAAAGATTTTGAAAACGGGAGAAAAAATTGGGTCGAACCCCTGCGGGAATGGATTTTAGATACGAAACAAGCCGATTTTTTGAGCAAATCGGAAAATTATCACGAAATCAAAACATTTGTTCAAAAAATCGGAACGAACCCTCGGGTTCGTAACAAATCCGCCGTCTTTGATTTTTGCCCAGTGAGCCTTTTTGCCGCGAAGCGGCAAACCATTTTGCGGAGCGCGGCCGCCTCGCGGCCGCGCGGAGCAACCCTTTCAAATCGCGAAGTTTCTATTGGCGGAGACGGGAGGATTCGAACCTCCGAGAGGATTGCTCCCCTAACGCATTAGCAGTGCGTTGCCTTCAGCCACTCGGCCACGTCTCCTGATCCACAAGTACTATATTGTACGCACACACTCTCGAGGCGGCAAGGTTAAACAAAAGCATTGAAGGCGACCCGGCGCAAGGCCGGAATAAAGTGAATGAAGAAAATGACCGACTCCTCTTCACTGCGCGGAGAGTTTAGAATTATTGACCTGTCGCGAGTGGCGTTCGATTAAGTTGCCGCTCAACTGAAGCAACCAGTTCGCGGGTCTTCCAAATTACGTCGGGATTAACGGAGATGCTATTGATCCCGCGACGAACTAAAAATTCGGTAAATTCCGGATAGTTGCTTGGGGCTTGGCCACAAATAGAAACCGTGACCTTCTTTTTCCGGCACGCCTGAATAACATGCTCGATCGAGCGCAAAACTGCCGGATCGCGCTCATTAAAAGTGGCCGCTAAAGTTTCATTATCCCGATCCACTCCAAGTGTGAGTTGCGTCAAATCGTTTGAGCCAATCGAGACACCCTGCAGACCGATATCGAGGAACTCTTCGATCATAATCACGTTGCTCGGCACCTCGCACATCATATACAGACGAAAAGTACGATCATAGGTCAGGCCAGATTTATCGACCATCGCCTTAACCTGTTTCATCTCATCGACCGTTCGCACAAATGGAATCATCAGATAAAGATTTTCATAACCGCCCCGACCGCGCACCTCCTGAAGCGCCTCGAGTTCAGCGGCAAAAAGATCTGGGTCGGCGACATAACGCGCCGCGCCGCGATAACCAATCATCGGATTTTCTTCATGCGGCTCAAACTCCGCACCGCCCTTCAAGCTCCGATACTCGTTGGTTTTAAAATCGGAAGCGCGATAAATCACTGGATGCGGGTGAAAGGCGCGCGCAAATGTTGTCATGCCGGCGGCGAGTTTTTGCACATATTCAGCCCGCCGTCCAGTTTGAACCATTGCTTTAGGATGTTCGCCTAAAGTCGCGATCATAAATTCCGCCCGCAAAAGTCCAACGCCATCGACTGGCTCTTTGGCAATTTCCGCCGCTTTTTCCGGTGTTGCCAGATTCACCATCAGTTTAGTAGCGGTTTTTGGCGCTGTCCTGGGATCGCGCGGATGCTTTTTAGAATCAACTTTTGAAGCCTCCTCGTGAGTCAGCCCGATCGCACCTTGATAAATCTTGCCGTTGGCGCCATCAACTGTGATTGTTTGGCCCTCATGCAAAATATGCGTGGCGGTGCCCGTGCCAACAATTGCCGGAATCCCAAGTTCGCGCGAGACGATCGCGGCATGACTTGTCCGGCCACCCGCATCAGTTACAATCGCCGTCGCTCGCCGCATTGCCGGCACATAATCCGGACTCGTCATTTCGGCTACTAAAATATCGCCTTCTTTGACACGATCGATTTCCTCGGAAGATTTCAACACTCTCACCGTTCCCACGGCGATTCCGATACTCGCTCCGGTGCCAGTTAAGAGCGGCGGAGTTTTAATCTCCGCAACCGGCAATGGTTCAACGCCGGAACGAACGGGAATTTTCTTTTTTATAGTTGTCACGGGCCGAGACTGGACAAAAAAGATTTGATTCTTGGCAATCGCCCACTCGGTGTCCTGCGGAAACTGATAGTGAGCCTCAATTTGCTTGCCCAATTCTGACAGGGCAAGAATCTGCGTATCGGTCAATTTTTGTTGAGTTTGCGCCTCGGCCGGAACTGCAAAATGCGCATTTTCCCCCTTCCCCTCGGTCTTGCTGATTTTCCAAGTTTGAGTGGCCACTTCGCGTTCGAGAATTTCGAGGGGTTCTTTTTGAACTGTGTAGCGATCAGGCGTGAGCGAACCCGACACAACGGCTTCACCTAATCCCCAAGCAGCATCAATCGTAATAACCGACTTATCACTTGTGAGTGGGTCGAGTGTAAAAAGAATGCCGGCAACTTCGGATTGAACCATCGCTTGAATCGGCACCGCGATCGCGACCTTGAGATGATCATATTTTTGAACCGATCGATAGTAAATTGCTCGGGCGCCAAACAAACTCGCCCAGGCCGCCCGAACCGCTTGCGCCACATTCGCGCCGCCCGAAACATTTAAGAAAGTCGCCTGCTGACCGGCAAAGCTGGCATCTGGTAAATCTTCGGCCGTTGCCGAGGATCTGACTGCCACATAGGCTGATCCGCCCGGGCGCAAGCGAAGTTCAGTATAGCGCTCGGTAATGATTGATTCTAAATCGCGATCAAACGGCGTATTCAAAATTTTCGCTTGGATTTCTTGAGCTTTTGCCTGAAGGGTTTTCGAATCCTCTGGGTCGAGAGAAGTTAAAGCTTGCTGGATATAACGATCGAGCTTATTGACTTGAATAAACTTGCGATAGGCCTCGGCCGTCACGATAAATCCAGGCGGCACCGGAATACCGGCCTGAACGAGCTCGCCAAGATTAGCGCCTTTGCCGCCCACTAAATCAACGTCAGTTTTGTCAACTTCCTCGAACCAGACAACCTTGGGTACTGGATTTGCCATACCCCTCCTCGCACGAGCTATGCCTATTTTATCACAGAGTCAGTCTCTTCCTTGGGAGCAGCCGAAAGAGCTGATTGATTATGGACTTTTTCAATAATCAAGGCGCGCACCTTGGTCATGGCAGGCGGCTGATTTTCAAAGTAAGCGCGAGCGGCGTCTCGACCCTGGCCAAGCTTAATTTCACCCCACTGAAACCACGAGCCGGCTTTTTCCAAAATGCCATGTTCAACGCCAAGATCGAGAATATCGCCGGCGGCGCTGATGCCGCGCGGAAAAATTATCTCAAATTCGGCTTTAGTAAAGGGCGGGGCAACTTTATTTTTGACAACTTTGGCTCGCACGCGGTTGCCGATCACGCGATCGCCCTGCTTAAGCTGTTCCGTGCGACGAATTTCAATCCGAACCGATGAGTAAAACTTGAGCGCCATGCCGCCGGTTGTTGTTTCCGGATTGCCAAACATCACACCGATTTTCATGCGGAGTTGATTGATAAATATAAGACAGGTTTTCGATTTTGAAACTGCCGCGGTGAGTTTGCGCAAAGCCTGACTCATTAACCGTGCCTGAACACCCATCTGTGAATCACCCATCTCGCCTTCGATTTCTGAACGCGGCACCAAGGCCGCAACTGAATCAACGACAATCACGTCAATTGCATTTGAGCGAATCAAGGTTTCGGCAATCTCAAGCGCTTGCTCGCCCGAATCAGGTTGGCTGACCAATAAATCTTCAAGTTTCAAACCAATGTTGCGCGCGTATTCAGGGTTAAAGGCGTGCTCGGCATCGATAAAAGCCGCAAGTCCGCCCAGCTTTTGAGCTTCAGCCGTAATGTGCATCGCGAGTGTAGTTTTGCCCGAACTCTCCGGCCCATAAATTTCGATAATGCGGCCCCGAGGCACGCCGCCAACGCCTAAAGCTAAATCCAGGCTTAGCGAACCAGTCGGGATAACCTGAACATCGAGCTTGCGATTATCGCTTAAGGTTGTAATTGAACCCTTGCCAAACTGCTTTTCGATCGTTGCCAAAGCAACTTCAAGAGCTTGCCTCCGCGCTTGCGATTCCGTTGCATCCGGAATCGAACTTTTGGTCATCTAAACTCCTTTTCTCATTAGAATTAATCACTCGCAGATACTACCCAAATGAATCTATATATGAGCGTGGCTATTCCACAACGATTACCTTAATCCTCGCCTTCTCGCCCGGACTATGCAGGCCCAATCGATATTTCTTTATGTTATTAGGAATCTCGACTGTTCCCGACTCTAACCACTGTTCTTTATAATAACGTAGCTTTCCTATACTCTCTAGCAGTTCTTGCCCTGACTCAAGTACAGGTATTATTTTCCCTCCGAGTCTCAAGTATTGAAGATCCCTAATTGTCAACAGTACCAAAACAAGCATTGCCGATAACATGACAATAAGTAGCTGAAAGAACAACTGATTCGTGCTTATGTAAAAAAGGCAGAATAAAATAATAGCCACAAGACTTATAAGCACGATCCATTGACCATTTGTTAGTTTTTCTTTCGCAATCGTGGAATTTTTATTTCGTACTTCTTCAATCGATTGCAGTGTTGCAAACATGTTTGCATAAGTAGAACTCACGCTGTGTGCCTTAAGACCATAGATGACGTCATAGATATTATTGAATTGTAGCATTGTACCTTTGTAGGCATAATCGTAGTTATTAAGATCTCCCTCGAAGGAAGCAATATAATAGTCATCAATTGCATCACTAATTTTATTAGCGAATGGTTCACCAAATACCTTGGCCATTTTAAACAACGAAAAAAAGTAAGCGTCCTCATCAGACACTAAACTTCGCATCGTACTATATCGATCATTAAGCCTAGAGATGAAAAAGCCAGAGAAAATTGCGAATAGAAAAGAAGAGATCGTAAGAATAGTCTCAACAATCGATGTTGAACCCACCCCATGAATGTAGATTGCTAGGACACCGAAAAACAATGCCGAAATGATACTGCCCGTGACCGCGTCTATGTATTTCATACATAAAGTATATCATCAGAGACTACTGGAAAACACACTCCGTACTGGTTCTGCATAGCACCCTGTCACTGCTGGGTAACGGCCACCTGGTAGCGATATCTGTTTTGCTTTTTGGCCCGGACAGGTATTGCCCGAACCTTTTTTATAACAAGAAACTTTCCCACTTTCATCATTACGAGCCGAAGAAATTATCTCCCTCCGAGTCCGAGAATGCTAATATGGGAGGGATTGGAGGGAGAGTGTTGCTATTTCTTCAGAATAGACCCGGGTTTGCCCGAATACTTTTCATCGGGGTGGTAAGTGTTGCTGTTGTACTCGGTCTCTTACTTATCACCGGACATGCCAAGGCAGCGGTGTTGATACAGAAGGGTGATACGCTGATGAACCAAGGTCAGTATCAGGCAGCTAAAGTTGCATACGAGGAAGCCGAGCGCTACTGGTCATTTCAGAAAGCCGAGCTCAGACCAAAAATTGAGCAGGTGAAGACGCTCATTGCCCAAGACGTCGCGTTTGCCGAGGGTGACGCCCAGCGGGCAACAGGCGAGTGGCAAGCGTGCGTGAATGCGTTTTCCCAGGTCACTGAAGCGCATGCCAACTACAACGCGGCTTCGGCCGCTGTAACCGAGTTCACCAGCAATCTCACTCCTGTCCCAGCCGCAAATACTAAATCAGCATCGAATACACCAGCCAAGAAAATGACGACGAAGACGACAACCGTACCAGCGGCGTCCGAATCAGCGCCGACACCAGTGCCAGAGACTCCTTCCTCGACGGAGTCGTCGAATAACTCAACCCCGGAACAGACTGTCAGCGAGGCGTCTGAACCAGTAGAAGAGCAACAGCAATCATCGACGCCGTCCTGTACTTCCAATACCAACCCAAGCTTTACCCACCACATTACTGATTTAGGCTTGGTTGCCAAGGTGGTCAGTCCGCCCACGAAGGCCGGAACAGATCTCAAACCCCATGGCTACGTCGATACACAGTTAACCAGTGCGCCGGTCTACGCGCCGATCGCGGCCACACTCGAGAGTGGCGCCTTCTATCAAGAGGGGAACCCCGACGGCGAATATCTCCTCGTCTTCAAGGCGAGTTGCGAGGTCACATTCCGGTTCGACCACATAACAAACCCAATCCAAGTCGTCAAAGACGCTTTTCCGACGAAGCAATCCCACACCCGGACAAATGCACCGGCGAGCGCCGTCTCGTTCATGGCCGGCGAACAGATCGGCACGACTACCGGCACCATTGACGGCATCTGGGACTTTGGCGTCTACAATTCAAGTACGTCCAATCGCTACGCCGACGATCCAATCTACAACTGGAGCAGTAACGCAACGACAGCGGTCTGCCCATGGAGCTACTATTCGACAAGTATGTACGCCCAATACAGCGCACTCTTTGGGAGCCTCGGCGGCAACCCACCCGACGGTGAGCCGTTCTGTTCGTAACGGCGCGACGAGCATGACAATGATCCTATTCGGGATCTAGAGTAATAAAAAAAGAGACCTAATTTTAGGTCTCTCTACGAGGGGCGCTAATGCCAAAAAATGACATCCTCGCCCCAAAAATTCTCGACGAAATCTTTTAAAATGGTCGGCTTTCCGACCTTGCCCTCGCGGAGCGCGCGCAGAGCCTTTGCCTCGATCTGGCGCACGCGCTCTTTGCGAATTCCGAGCTCGGTCGCAACCTCGAGATAAGTTCTCGACTGGCTCCCCCGAAGCCCGCGGCTGGCTTGCCAGGGCTCAAGACCGACCCGCCAAGCAAGCACCTTGTACTCGCGCTCGGTCAAGAGCGCGCGCAGGGCGCTGACCATCGCCTCGCCCCGCCCCGCGACGATTGGAACGAGAAGTCGCCTATGCTGTTCGACGACGAACTCTCGCTTCTGTTCATGGAATTGGTGCACAGAGGCAGGCAATTCTCCGTCAGTCAACATTTGCTTGATCCAGGCAAGGTGGATCTGATGGTACTCACCACCATAGCTGGCGGCCGACACGATCCGATAGATCGCGCTAAGCGGATAAGGCAACGCCTTGACAAGCGCCTCCCACCATAGGTCCATATCCATGCACCAGGTGAAAATGACCACGTCGTGCCGGCATGAATCTAGATCGATATCGATCTCTTTGAAGAGCATATTGGCCAACTTGTAATTCCTACTTTGCCCATACTCTGCCTGGAGCCAGGCGCCGAACATTCGTCGCCATCGGTCCTTTTCCGACACTTTGGGCAGTTCCGACACGCCCAGCTCCTGGCGCACGATCTTGGCGATGGTGACAGGGGACTTGGGCGCCTCAATGTTCCCCTCTTGCATGACGCTCGGTATCTGGGCAATCGGAATGCCCGCCGTGAAAAGATTCGCCATCATTTTGTGATTTTCCATTTTTTTAATTCCTCCTAATCAAATTATCCCTAGAATCTAGGGAACTAAAACTTCTACCACCAAAGAGGGTGGCCTGTCAAGCGCGTAGCTTCGGCCAAGCGCTTGTTTAGCGTGGAATATCCGCTAGAAGCTGAAGGGTTTTGATAGTTTCTTTTTCAGCCTTATTTTTCGCCGCAATTTCAATTGTATTGACGCCGTCGATTAAACTTACAGCCTCGCGAAAGTGACCGTCTTGATTAACTGTAACGGGTTGATCGTTAATACGTAACTCCGCGCCTGGATCGGTAATACCGGCAACTTCAACCTCTTGCACTGAAACTGAAAGGGCTGAACCAGGCGTGACGATCTCAAGCGGCGGGGCGGCAGCAAAACTGGCAACCTGAAACCACATATAACCCAAAACACCCAACACGAATAGACTCAAAGCGCTTCCCCAAATAATTTCGGGAGTGATATGCCATTGGCGACGCCGTTCGATCAACTCATCGGCGCTGTGTGGACGCAGAAGGGTTGCCTGCGTTTTAGCCGAAACGCGAACGCTTTGAGTTTGGACATAGCTTGCGAGCTCGACCTCGTAGGCAGTCAGCGCGCTCTCGGGTTTCAACCCAAGATAGACGGCGTAGCGCGTCAAAAAACCGCGCACATAAACGCGGGCTGGCAATTTATGATAGTGCCCCAGTTCAAGCGCTTCCAAGTGACGCATTGGTACTTTTGTCTCGGTCTCGGCAGTGCGTAATTCAATATGCCTACGCTTCCGCGCCTTCAAAAGTTTGGCTCCCAAAGTTTGAGAGCTTGCAATCCGTTTTTTGCGAAAAGGAGTCATCTTCGGGTTTTTGAGCGTTAAAATAAATAGAGTTAAAAGCTAACTTCAGAATTATTGTAACGCAGATTGTTTAATCAATATCTGTTGATAAGTAAAAGTCTACCTTTGTTTTCGGGTATGTGAAACAAGACGGTCGTGAATATCGAGCATGCTCTGTTGAGCTTCTTGTCGTCGTTTAATTACAGACACATCATCTTGAAGATTGGAAACATCTTGCTTGAGATCGGAGACATCGGCTTTCAAGACAGAAACATCTTGCTTAACTGCTGACATATCTTCTTGAAGACAGATAAGTTTTTCTCCGTGCTCTACGAGTACCTCATTGATTGCGGCAAAGAACGGCTCAAGCGCCACGATGATTTGTTGAAGCTGTTCCTGGCTGAAGGCTGATTCATGTGGTTTTGGCATAAAACTACTCTATCACTAATTTTCAAAAAGTATCGGGTGGTGGAGTGCGAACTGGTGGTGATTGATGAGTGGTTGGGAAGTTGCCGCCGCCAAGCGTTTCTAGACCAATAAGAACATCACGTGGCTTGGCGCCATCGGGCGGACCGATGGCGCCTTGTTGCTCGAGTAAATCCAAAAGGCGCGCCGCGCGGGCATAACCAATCCGTAAACGCCTCTGCAAGAGCGAGGCGCTCGCTTTGCCAGCTTGCACGACCACGGTTTTTGCCTCGCCAAATAAATCGTCGTCGATGGCGCTCTGGCCACCCGCGCCAGCGCCCACTGCCCGAGGCGCAAAATTTTCGATCTCTTCATCGTATTGAGGCGGCGCCAGTTGTTTAAGAAATTCCGTCACGCCGTCGATCTCTTTTTCAGTGACAAAACAACCCTGAACACGACGCGGTTTGCCAACATATTCATTCGAGAGAAAAAGCATGTCTCCGTTGCCAAGGAGTTTTTCGGCGCCGGCAATATCAATAATGGTGCGCGAATCAATTTGACTTGCGACCGCAAAAGCCATGCGCGTGGTGATATTCGCCTTGATGAGACCAGTGATAACATCCACGCTTGGCCGTTGCGTTGCCACTACTAGATGAATGCCGACCGCGCGCGCCATTTGCGCGAGGCGCACAATCGCACCCTCCACTTCCTTGGCAGACTGTTGCATGAGGTCGGCTAATTCATCGATGATAATAACGATATACGGCAGAGGCGAGTCTTTGTGTTTGGCGTTGTAGCTTGCAATATCGCGACTGCCAACCTCTTGAAGCTGATGATAGCGCCGTTCCATCTCAACAATTGACCATTTGAGCGTGTTGACAGTTTTATCCGGCTCGGTGACAACTGGAGCGAGAAGATGTGGCACGGCATTATATTGAGTGAACTCAACTCGCTTCGGATCAATCAGTAAGAGGCGCAAGTCGCGCGGCGTATTTTGATATAAAAGTGTTGTGATAATAGTGTTGATGGCAATGGACTTACCCGAACCAGTTGCGCCGGCAATTAAGAGATGAGGCATCCTTTTAAGATCAACCGCCACCGGCGCGCCAGCGGCGTCTCGCCCGAGCGCCAAGGTCAAATTCGATTTCACACTCTTAAAATGATCCGTTTCGAGCACCTCGCGCAAGGTGACGATCGCAGGCACTTTATTCGGCACTTCGATGCCAACCAGTGATTTACCAGAAATCGGCGCCTCGATGCGAATCGAGGGCGCCGCGAGCGAAAGCGCCAAATCATTAGCCCGGGCCGTAATTTGATTGAGTTTAATTCCTTCGGTTGGCTTGAGTGTGTATTGCGTGACCGTTGGGCCGATATTGACATCGCCCATTGCTACCTCAATTCCAAAATCCTTGAGCGCTTTTTCAATGATCTCAACATTTTTGACCACATTCCCGGCAGTGGCTTTGCCGGTTGGCAAATTTAAAAGCTCAAAAGGCGGAAACTCCCAATCGCCAACCGGAGTCGCGATGACTGGCTTAGCAGTCGCGCTCGCTGAATTCGGCATCTGTGAAACTTGCATGCTACCTCGCGCGCCGGCCAAGCGATCGCGCACTGCTTGAAAAACTGAAACGCGCGCATTGCCGGCGGCCGATGTATCGTGGATTTGCGGCTCCTCGCCTTTACTCGTAAAAACAAGTTCAAAGAGAGATTTCAACGAGGTGTTAAAAATAAGCAACAGACTCGCAAGCACGAGAAATGCGAGCGCCAGCGCACCTGCGATTTCACCAAAAAATTGAGTGAACAACGCTGAAATTTCAGTCCCGATCAAACCGCCAAACGGACTCAAGAGCCCAGGTAAAAAAGTAAAGAGAAAGATCACGCCGAGCAATAAACCCCAGCGAATTGCAAAACGACTTGGGTTCCAAAGAACTAGACCGATTCCCAAAAAGACAACTGGGATTAAGTAGCTCACCGGCCCAAAAAGTTTACTGAAAAAACTTGTCAGATTAGCGCCAATTGCGCCGGCGCCGCCAAAAAGAGCCAGTAAACCGATCAAGCCAACAACTATAAAAAGCGTCGCCACGACCTCACGGAGTGTATCGGGATTCACCGACCAATCAAAGTAGGCAAAAACTGATTGTTTGCGCCGACGGCGACGACGAGCCATAACCCTCCAGGTTTATTTATCTTAAAGCGTAAAGTGGAAAGCGTAAAGTGATCAAACTTCAATCACAACTGGAATAATCATCGGCTGACGTTGGGTGTATTCATATAAAAACTTGACAAGATCATCGCGGAGCGCGCGTTTGACGTACTCCCAATCCAACGGTGAGTTTTTACTATGCCGATCAAATAATTGCTTGATTTCATGGCGCGCTTTAATGATTAAACCTTTGGCATCGCGCATATACACAAAGCCGCGCGAAATAATATCCGGGCTTGAGATAAGTGTGCCTTTGCGTTTATCAACCGTTAAAATAACCATAAAAATCCCTTCCTGCGCCATTGCCTGTCGATCGCGAAGCACGATGTTGCCCACATCTCCGATCCCCAGACCATCAATCATGACATAGTTGGCCTGAATTTTTTCCGCCCAGCGCGCTTGGCCTTTTTCCACTTCGAACACCGAACCGTTCTCGCCAACAAAGATGTTCGCCCCCGGCACACCCATTTGAAGTGCAATCTTGGCGTGCGCCTTGAGCATTCGGTATTCGCCGTGAATCGGAATAAAATACTTCGGCTTGAGCATCGCGATCATCATCTTAAGCTCTTCCTGCTTAGCATGCCCCGAAGTATGAATGTCCAGCTCGCCGCCATAAACAACCTCGGCGCCCTGGCGAAAAAGATTGTCGATCGTTTCGTGAATCGCATGCTCATTCCCAGGAATTCTTGAAGCCGAAATAATCACCGTGTCGCCCTTAGTCAACTTGACTTGTCGGTGCTCGCCCGAAGCCATTCGCACAAGCGCGGAATACTCTTCGCCCTGCGAACCAGTTGAAATAATAGTTAACTGGCTAGGCGGAATATTGGCGATACTCCGAATATCGACAAAGATATCTTTAGGCGCATTTACATAGCCGAGTTTCAAACAAACATTGACGTTGCGCTCCATCGAGCGGCCGGAAACCGCGACCTTGCGGCCATATTTAGCTGAAAGATTAATTGCAATTTGAATGCGATTGATATTCGAGGCAAACGAACTCATGATAATCCGTCCGGCCGCTTTTTCACGAAATATTTTCTCAATATCCATACTCACTACACGTTCGGAGATTGTATAGCCGGGGATTTCGGCGTTGGTTGAGTCGTTCATGTGCAAAAGCACGCCCTGCTCACTCATCGAAATCAACTTGGCGTAATCTGAAGGCTCGCCCCAAATTGGCGTATGATCAAATTTCCAATCGGTCGTGTAGGCGATTAACCCCTCGGGCGTGTCGATCGCCAGTCCGACGTTGTCGGGAATGGTGTGGGTGAGCGTAAAGAGATCGATTTTAAAGACTCCAAATATGAGACGACTTCGCGCTTTCACAACGCTAACGCTGGCTTTGATATCGTGTTCCTTAAATTTCGCCTCAATGAGCGCCGCTGTCAGCGGCAAACCGTAAAGCGGAATGCCTTGCAGGCGAGGATAGATGTAGGGAATGGCCGAAACATGATCCTCGTGGCCGTGCGTGAAGATAATCGCCCGGACTTTATGTCGATTTTCGAGAAGATAGGTAATGTCGGGAATAACAAGATCGATGCCTGGCATTTGATCGGACGGGAAGAGCCCGCCAGCATCAACAACAATAATATCGTTGCCATATTCAAAGGCCGTCATATTCATTCCCACTTCCGAGAGACCGCCGAGGGGGATCACGCGGAGTTTAGTTTGCGGCGCCGCATACACGCGGCGCGCCAAGGCAGTTTGAGCACGCAGGGCAATGCCAGGCGTTTCCGGTTTTTGTTGCATGCGCTGTTTAGGCGGTCGGATCCTGATTTGACGCCCCGGTCGCCGTTCCGGCGCTGTTTTAGGTTGAGGCTTCGGACGCATCGGTCGGCCAGCGCTTAGCTGGCTTGCGCGCGGCGCGCGCGCTGGTTGTTTAGAAGCGTGATATGCAGTTAATGCCATATAATTTTAGTTTCCTTTCAATATTAGGATTCATCTTTATAAACTGGCCTGCGTGACAGCCAAAACTTTATAAATGACTTGAAAATCCTGTCGAATTTGTTCTTTTAATTCCTCTTTGTGTAAACCGGCGGCGGGATGAAAAAGCGCGACATACCATTGATGAGGCGCGTCAGTTGCCGGATTTGGACGATCAAAAGCTTGACCATGAACGATTGAAATTGGCCCGACGTCGGGTAAAAACTTACTTTTTGAGTGGCGACCCAAGGTAACAATGACCTTCGGCTGAAGAAGCTGAATTTGAGCGGCAAGATACGGCCAACACGCATCGAGTTCTTCTGGCAAGGGATCCCGATTGCCTGGTGGCCGAGCGTGTACCATGTTGGTAATAAAGACATCTTTTCGTTCTAAATTAACCGAAGCAAGCATCTCTTCCAAAAATTCGCCAGCGGCGCCGACAAATGGTCGTCCAAGTTGATCCTCGTGAAAACCTGGCGCCTCACCGATAAACATAACCTTTGCTCGCGCATTCCCTTCTCCCGGGACAACTCTAGTTTGGTCTGTGCATAAGCCGCACGATCGACACTGGCGCATCGCGGCCGCTACATCTTCGAGCGACTGATAAGCAATCATTTAGAGAACTCTTCAAGAAGAAGGTAAGTTTAGCACCGATGACTGTAATTGTCAAATTTCTGTGGGTTCGTCATAGAAATTTTCCCGTTTTTTTAGATTGAAGTAATTAGAAGTCTTTTTACTTCATTTTGATAGAAATAATTCACCTTTATCATTAAAAATCATTGCTCCTACCGAAACCCCAATATAATTGAGCCCCTTTTTCATTGCTTCATTCCACAAAACCAATATTCCTTTCTCACAAGCGGCTAGTCTCCTGGGTGAAAAGTAGGATCGTTGTAGCGTTCTCGACCTCGAATGACATCTCGTCGATATCGATCTCCGATAGGAGTTACAGCAGAATGCAATTCTTGATCCAAAGCCATTAATTCGTGCGTCAGATTTCCCGACCATAAAATGCCGGGATCGAGGTTCGTCGTGGCTCGGTAGTGACGTGTTAGCTCGACAACTTGTTGAGTAATGCGCTGTGTCAATAATTGAGCGGCAGTTCGATTATCCTGATTGGCAAGTTGGTCAAGAAACGAATCAACCTCATTTTTGTCGTAGTGGTTAGGCGCCGCAGTTAATTCGTGAAATCGAATCAGCGCCTGGACCAGGGAATCACTTGG
Organism: Candidatus Berkelbacteria bacterium; assembly: GCA_016187225.1. Lineage (NCBI taxonomy): Bacteria > Candidatus Berkelbacteria > Candidatus Berkelbacteria bacterium. The sequence goes on from JACPKC010000007.1 coordinate 38,946, forward strand.
AAAATTCGCTTGTCGTTCATATGACATGTTCTGGAGCTGTTTGAAACCCTTATGGTCTAGCCAGCAGAGGAGCTGAACCAATGTAGGCGACATTCCAGTTGTGCCACTTTTATTCGCATAGGTCAATTTCGTATTCACATCCTCAATCAGATGGGCCAGCGCGCCATTGTTTGTTTTTGCATCACTGATGAGCCGATCGAACGCTTTGTCGCCAAATACTGGTGGTTCGTAGGGAGTCGGTTCGGTATTCTGCACGAGTCGTCGGAGCACATCGATGGCGGGTATTTTAGTAGTGGACGCAGAATCATCGCTATTCCATTCATGAACATCTTGATCGACGAGAAGGTCATAGCTTGCTCGGTCAAGAAGTAAATCCTTCTTTTTATTATCGTATTCGGAACTATTCCCGCTAAAGTAGGAGGTTTTTGGAACGATCTCCTCTATCTTAGAACTGTCTCCACTCTCGTAGTAGTAAACCATGGCGGCCAGCATATCGTGGACGTATGGACGTTGATCATGGATGAAATCTCGTAGAATACCGAAAAGCGGCATAATACTTAGAGCATCCAGTCGATTTTGCTCAAAGCGACTTTTGTCCAGCGTCGGAATCGTTCGAGCAATGACCATGCGCTCATTCACATGGAGCGGATCGGCTTTTGTGACTTGCGTCTGCACTAAAAAGTCTCCAATCCCAAAATCGCCGCGACGCATACCCCATTGATTCCTCGCTTCCTGCAATAACGCAACATCTGGATGTCTCGCAATCATTTTGGGAAACAATTGCTCGCGGAATCCCTGAATAATCTCGGCGGTCATCGGGTGGTTCCTTGTATACATCCGAATTACGTCAAGCATGGATTTGCATAACTCTTCTTCGGTAGTGAGAGAAACGGCCTCGGCGGCAAGTTCTGTTACTGACTGTAATAGCGAGGCGTCGCCAATGCACCAAACTGTCTCGAGGAGATGTGGAGCGAAGTTCGTGAATGATTTACTTGCAAGTACCTCGGGTGGTTGCTCGTTAAGCTGTTCTTGCCATACAATCCCAGCTACCAGGAATTCAGAGAATCGTTGCGGAGAATATTGGGTTGAAATTTTGCTCGGAAGATTCAGTAAACCCAATGCCTGATTCAGGCGTTCTCTTCGAGTCTCCAAGTCTAAAGTCGCCGATAAGAAACGCTCGGCATACTGATCAACGAATTTGAGAATTGAGTGTTTTGTCTCCGGATTCTTTAATAGTCGGGTAGCGGCTTCGACGTCGAAAGAATTTGCAGGCGCATCACGCCAAGTTTCCTTTTTCCAATCATAACGAGGCGAACGAAGTTTCGACGTAACAGTCATCACGTCGATAAAATCTCCCTCGCTCATCCCAGTAGCTGCTTCTGCAATTTTCCGACGCTCATTCTCATCTGTCCCAACATTAGGAAACCGATCCTTCATGAGCTGTTCAAACGGAGAGAATAGTCGTGTTTCAATCTTTGGGATCTCGGTTTGAGCCTCGCCCCATGTGCTGAATTCGGAAAAATTAATAGCCTTTTCAGGGTGAGTTTGAACATAATCGAGCCCTACCCAGTCATCATCTTCATCCAAACGATCATTTTTAATCGTTTTAGGAGTATGTGAATCTTTTGCTTTATCTGAAAAATTAAATTCCTCATTTATCTGCATCATCTCACCTATTATAAGCATAAGCACGGGGAAGTTTATGTTACGTAGGATTCAAATTATTGCAATAATTTTAGCCGCTCCTTTGAGACTGCTAGAGGAAATCGGATTGTTGCGGTCAATCCAACACTAAATGTCGGCATTCTACAAAGACTTTCTCACTTTCATCATTACGAGGAACCAAGGGCGACGAAGCAATCTAGTAGAATAGGATCACCACGCTTCGCTCGCAATGACATCAAATTTTACTCGAGACCATTAAAAATCCTCTTTCAATGGTCTTATTCTGCTTGTTTGATCGACAAACCGATTCGGCCACGTTCGGAGTCAAGTTCGAGCACTTTGACACGAACCTTATCGCCAACCTTCAATCGACTTGAGACGTCGGGAATCCGCTCGTTAGCCACTTCTGAAATATGTACCATCCCGACTTTGCCGGGCAAAATTTCAACCAGAGCTCCAATCTCCTGACCGCTCATTCTGTTTTTTTGAATCGAGGTGACTGTGCCAGTGTATGTTTTACCAACTTCGGCCTCAACGACTTGCGCCTCAATGAGCTCAACAGCCTTGCGGCCAAATTCGGCGTTCGTCGAGGTTACCATGACCGTGCCATCTTCTTCAATATCAATTTGAGTAATAACTTTGCCGCCCGAAAGCTCGATAATTTTGTTGATATTTTTGCCGCCCGGACCAATGAGATCGCCAATTTTATCTTGAGGAATCTTAACTGTCAAAATACGCGGCGCATATTCGGAAAGTTCAGAGCGCGGAGCGGGTAGGACCGAAAGCATGTGTTCGAGCACTTTGAGACGAGCGGTTTGGGCGCGCGCGAGCGCTTCTTGAATAATCAGCAAGGTTAAACCCTTAACTTTCATATCAAGTTGAATGGCGGTGACGCCGTTCTTTGTGCCGGTTACCTTGAAATCCATATCGCCGCCAAAATCTTCGATACCTTGAATATCAGTCAGAAGCTGATAGCGCACAGAGGAATCTTCATTGAAACCTTCTTCGGTCACAAGACCGATCGCGATGCCTGCCACCGGCTCTTTAATCGGCACGCCGGCATCCATGAGCGCCAGAATCGTTCCGCAGGTGGCCGCCATCGACGATGAACCATTTGACGAGAGCACTTCCGAAACAACGCGAATTGTATAAGGGAAACCTTCTCGATCAGGAATAATCGGCTCAACAGCGCGTTCAGCGAGCGCGCCATGACCAATTTCCCGTCGGCCAGCGCCGCGCATCGGCCGCACCTCGCCAACCGAATAGGGAGGGAAATTATAGTGGTGCATAAAACGCTTTTCGCCCTCAAGCTCCATCGTATCGATGAGCTGTTCGGCCCCTGGCCCAGCCAGCGTTGCAATCGAAAGCACTTGGGTGTCACCGCGAGTAAAAAGCGCCGAACCATGTGTGCGCGGCAAAAAATGCGGCTCCGAAGAAAGCGGCCTGATTTCGTCGAGCTGGCGGCCATCTGGGCGCACGCCGTCTGCCAAAATCACTTGGCGAAATTCTTTTTCAAGAAGTTGTGTGAAGGCGCCTTTAATATCCATCTGTTTGTAATTGCCCTCAAAAGTTGAGAGCGCTTCAGTTTCGTATTCCTTCACCATCTGTTCTCGTTTCGCTCGATCAAGTTCGCGCACCGCTTGCGCCAAACGTTCGCCAAGATGACTCTTAAGCTCAACATGGATGTCAGTGCCTTCAAGCGTGACGTCAACACTCGCTGACTCTTCCTTGTGATAATCTTTTTTGATTTGAGCTTGAAGCGCAAAAAGCGGTTGCATTGCCTGGTGCGCGGCCGCAATCGCTTCCAGAATGCGTGTTTCAGGCACTTGGTCGGCGCCCGCTTCAAGCATCATAATCCGCTCTTCCTTGGCGCCCACAACTAAATCGAGCGGGCTTTGAGCCTGTTCCGGCATCGTCGGATTAAAAATGAACTGCCCTTCTTTTTCACCCACTCGAAAACCAACGATCGGACCCTGGAACGGTGCGCTACTCATCATGAGAGCGGTCGAGGCGCCGAACATGGCCAACATATCCGGATCCTGTTCGCCATCCATTGCAAGCACGGTCGCAATCACCTGCACATCGTTGCGATAACCCTTGGGAAAGAGCGGTCGAATTGTCCGATCGATCAAACGAGCATTCAAAACAGCGTTGTCGGTTGGTCGACCCTCGCGTTTAATAAAACGTGAGCCGCTGATCTTGCCAGCGGCGTACAGGCGTTCTTCGTAGTCAACGATCAAGGGGAAAAAGTCAACGCCTTCTCGGGGTTCATCGGCAACCACGACTGTCACCAAGACCGCGGTTCCGCCCAAACGCACCACCACGGCGGAATCAGCTCGTTCGGCAACGTGACTCGCGGTTAAAGAAATTTCTTTATCGCCAAAATCAGCGGTATATTCTTTGCGTTCCATAATATTTAGTCAGTGATCAATAATTAGTTGTCTGCCGCAATCAGTGAAAGTTATTTTCGCAATGATCAATAATTAGTTGTCTGCCGCAATCAGTGAAAGTTATTTTCGCAATTTTAGATCTACGATCATTTTTTTATAACCTGCTTCGTTAGTGCGCCCCAAATAGTTCAAGAGTCGGCGACGCTTGCCAAGCATAATTAAAAGACCGCGCCGCGAATCATTATCTTTCAGATGTTTTTTGAGGTGCTTAGTAAGTTCGGTAATTTGCTGACTCACTCGAGCAATCTGAACTTCGGTTGAACCAGTATCATTTTCATGGCTCTGATATTTGGCGATGAGCTGATCGCTGGCGCTCACTCGAGGCGTAATTGCTTTGGCAGTTTTTGAGGTTTTAGCAAGCGCTTTTGAAGTCTTTTTAGTGGTTGTGAGCGCGGTCATTTTCTTCTCGATCTTTTGAATTGCCATAATCTTTACTCCACATGTTTAAGTTTACGAGTGTAACATGTTTCGATCACTTACACAATCAGCCTTATTGAAAGTATCCCTTCTTCTTTATTCGCCCACAAGGCTTGCTTGACGCGCTTTGAGGCTGGCGAGATCGGGAATTCTAGACTCGACCGCAACATCTTTAGGCAGGCTCGCCGCGCTCGAACCAGAGCGTTGAAAAGCTCGAATTTTCTCAATCACCTCTTCTTCATTATCAACGAGCGAACCGTTCTGAACCCGGAAAGCCGCCGCCATCTCATGTCCGCCGCCGCCAAAAAGCTCCGCAATTTTTGACACTGAAACTTCTTTATTGACACCGCGCAAACTCCCATTGAGGGCAAGCTGTTTTTCTGACAAGAGCAAGGCAAAATCGATATTCGGCACGGTTTTGAGAAGCTCGTCGATCACGCCCGCGGTTTCCGATTCAGTTGCTCCAAAGGCGCTAAAATCCGAGGCGCTGGCTGTTGACCAGATAAAGCGATGCTCGCGATCCTCGCGAATGTTGGCAAGAATTTTACCCCAGAGTTTCAAAGTTGAGAGCGGTTTGGTTTTGTAGATGTGCTGAACGATCTCTTGCTGGCGGGCGCCCGCCGCCACCAATTGAGCCGCGACTGTAAAGGATTTGGGTGTTGTGTTGGTGTTCTGAAAAGAGCCGGTGTCAGTTGTAATGCCAGTTAAGAGCAAGGTCGCGATATCGGCATCGAGCAAGGAGCCACTCTTAGCGCTCGCGCTTTCTTTAAGCATTGAGGTCAACGCCTCCAAGAGTGAAACTAAAATTTCAGCGGTGCTGGTGGCGGCAAGATCAACCCAATTTACTTTTCCGAAATAATCATTGCCCGGATGGTGATCGATATTAATGATTGGTGTTTCATAAAACAAATTCGCATGATTTTGGTAAACTGGCCCGAGTCGCTCAACATCGTTGGTGTCGAGCACGATAATTAGATCAGCCGTTGAGCTCCCGCCACTGAATGAGAAAAGTTCAGGCGTAATCTGGCCGCGCGAAGGCTTGATAACAATATTGAGTTTTTTGGCCTCGGGGTAATTTTTATAGCCGAGTTTATCGACGTCAACGGTGGTTGTATTGAGCGTAATTGTAAACTCATTGCCGCCATCGCTCACCTGATTGGTGATCTCCAAAACATTGGGCAAAAAGTTCATAATTGACGGCGCTTTGTCAGAGCAAATCGGTTGAACTGTTTTGCCGAGTTTGCGCAGAGCAAGTGTGAGGGCAAGCATCGAGCCAATTCCATCGCCATCCGGATTCTGGTGCGTAAAAATGACAATTTTGTTCGCGCGGCGGATCAAGTCGATGGCAAGTTGTTTCGGAGTTGGTTCCATAAAAATGAATAATCGCCCCTCCGCTCCAACTGATATAAGCCGCTCATCGTAGAGAACTTGTCCGAAACTGTCAACGGCGACTAACATGCCAGCTCTTGCTAAAAATGCAATCATAAGATAAGGTTTTGAGCATTATGCCGAATACAGCATCAGCTAAAAAAGCCTTGGGTCAAGATCGACGGCGGGCGATTCAAAATCTAACGGCCCGCACGCAACTTAAACGCGCCCTCAAAAGCGTAAACTCCGAAAGTCTATCGCAAACAGTTTCATTCCTCGATAAAGCAGTCAAACGCAACTTGATTCACAAAAACCGAGTGGCGCGAATCAAAGCGCGACTTTCAAAAACACTTGGCATTGCTAAGAGCAAACGCGCCGGCGCCGCTAGTAAAAAACGCCTGCGCGCAAAAGCTTGATTGCTATAATGAACGCGTGCACTCTCCAAACGCGTTTCCCAATCTAAATTCTCAAGCACCAGTCGCTCTGCCGGAAACAAATTTAGGCGAGCGTATTTTAGGTTCGGAAAAACTTTACAAGCGTCTAAGTTATGGCTTTGAGCTTTTGCGAGGGGTTTTAATTCTCGTCATCCTCACAACACTCGTGCATCTCTTTGTGGCTACGGTTTTTCGCATCAGCGGCGAGAGCATGTTACCCAATTTCCAAGATGGGCAATTCATTTTAATCGATCGAATCAGCTATAATCTGCATCCGCCAACCCGAGGCGACGTGATTGTTTTGCGCTTTCCTGGCGACGCGAACCGGCGCAAATTCATCAAGCGGATTGTCGGGATGCCCGGCGAGAAGATTGAGATCAAACAGGGCAAAGTTTTCGCCAACGATGTGCCGCTGGTGGAATATTATCTGCCCGCCGATTTCATGAGCTACCCCGATTTAGTCAAAGTTTTGCGCTCGGATGAGGTCTTTGTCATGGGCGACAATCGCCCAAATTCAAACGATTCTCGCTTCTTTGGCCCGCTCCCGATGGATCGAATCATCGGCAAATCACAGGCAATTCTTTCCGGCAAGGCCTTCGGCTGGATTGCCCAACCGGCGTTTTAGAGAATCCTACATTTGCTACACAGCGTAGGGTTCGCGGGCCTTGGCAAGATCGGTTGCCACCGAACCGATAATCGGAAAAAGATTGTTGGCAAAATCCTCTATTAAATGAATGTCGCCGGTACTGGCATACCAATCAGGTGGATTAAATTTGAACTGCGCAAAGCGTTCAGTCCACTCGACTTCGACACCCAGAATCACGGCGTAGGGCAAGTATTCTTCATAGAGGTTTGGATTTTTAGCAATCTCGATCGGCTGCGAGCCCACCAAAAAATTGCGAAACTTAATCCATTCTTGATATTCTTTATCGCCCTGCTTAGTGCGCCGTGGCAGAAAAGGTGTCACCTGTTGCATCACGATCCCAACAAAGAAGAGACCCGCCCAGCCAAGTAAGTAGAAGTACGGTTCAGGTCCGAAGAAAAGACTTGTGAGAAACCCAATGAGAGCGATACTCACTACTAGTAAAGCAAGCATCCGATAACGGCGATACATTGCTTCAGGGTTGCGCACAAACCAACCCAGCTCAACCGCTTCGTCGTACATAGCAAGGTAGGTTTCGGCAACTTTTTGCGAAAAGATATGCCGGCCGAGACGCATCTGAATGTCTTCGTTTGTGCTCGATCGCACGTCGGCTAGAAAAATTTTGTCGAGCAAGGTGCGTTCGAATGGTTTCAGATCGGTTGGGGAAGAAAGAAGTGGCGCGCCTACGTGATCGATCGAGCGGCGTTTGCCAAAGGAAAAACCATCCTTGCGATGAATAACCTGAATGTAACCACGCTGGGCTAAATCCAGGAGAGTGGCGGCAAGGGAGCGTGGCGAAACCTTGCCCTGGACTAAAATGCCAACGATCGAAGGCGAAACTTTGGCTGGCAAATCGTTGCGTTCCTCGACAATTTTAGGACCGCGCCAACCTCTAACGGCTTTGCGAAGCATTGCTGAAAACAAAATCAGCGCCAAAATTGGCAAGCCGAGCGCCAAACTCAGCCAAACGCTTGGATCAAGCGTTCGCAAACTATCAACGCTCTGCCGCCAAAAATTCGGCTTCACAACCCCTTTAGGCAAAACGAGATCGAGGCGATATTGAGATTTTGGCGTAAGATTTTGCGCTTTATAGATGACGCGATTGTCGTTCACAATCGGATCGCTCAAACTGACGCCTTCGGTTGCAAAATGGCGAGCAATCACGAGTTCCGCCGACACTGGCCTGGGTAAAGTAATAGTTGTTGTCAACTCGTCGATAAAACTTTGATCGGCCTCGTAAGCCTGATAATTAAAAATATCCCGCTCTCGATTAAAGACGATTAAACCAGGTAATTTTTCGCCATTCACAGTCGTCGTGCCGCCATCTTCAAGACGAATGTCTAGGCTGGCAACTGAAGTGCTTACCAAAGCAATTCGGCGAGTGGCCGCTTCGCTCGTCTGCGAACGCACATACCCCACACCCGCGCCAGCTAAGACGCCGATCAGCAAGAAAAAAACTAAGTGCCGACTATAGAGCCCAATCGAAACCATTCTCCTCCTAGTAAACGTGTTCCTCGATAATTTATGCTTGGCAAAACCGCTGAACTACAAAAAGTTCCAGACCGGTATCTGCATCCATCATACCACGCTTAACTTTGAGATCGAGATTTGAGAGCGCTTGAAAAAATTGCGCTACGGTTTTCGAAGTGAGTTTTTTGGCGGACGCAAGATGCTTGCTAATCACGAATGGTTTCAAATTTGTGTGAGCCGCGATCGCCGTCGATGATGTCAAGCCTCGATCGAGCGCATCGCGAATCAAGGCGAGGGTGCGGATCGAGCTTGCGAGCAGGGCAATGAGGTATTGTGAATTCTCCCCCTGCTCTAGGAGGAGACTAAGTTGCTTGAAGGTTGATGCTTGATTGCCAGAAACAAGAGCGTCGGTAAGCTGAAAAACATTGATCATCGGAGCTGATCGCACCAAGAGTTCGACGTGATCAGGGGTAATCTCGCGCTCTTCCACTGGTTCGTCGGCGAGATAAGTGGCGAGCTTCTCAAGTTCGGTCGCCAAGCGCCAACTATTGCCACCGAGTCGAATAATCAGTTCCTGCCGGGCTACCGGGCCGATCTTGACCGTGCGCAAAGTCAGAAACTCCTCGATCCAACGCTCAAGCAATAAACCCGCCAGCGGAGCAAATTCTTGAGACTTCGCCTGCTTGACTAGCGTTTTAAAAATTTGAGTCCGTCGATCTGGCAAGCCCGATTCATAGACAAGAGCGACCGTGCTTTCGGGAATCTTTGGCATGAGATCAAGAAATTTTTCCTGAAGCGGTTTAGCGCCTTTGGAAAGTAGATTTTCAATAATCACCAGGCGCGTTTTAGCCAGAAATGGGAAAGCCAGTAAAGAATTTGCCAAGACATCGGGCTCAAGTTCGGCCGCGAGATGATGACTTAAGTTCGTATCGCCCAAACTCGCGTCAATATACCTCGTCTTGAGTTCGTGAAGTTTCTGGAAACTCCGATACCCATCCTCACCATAGAAGAAAATAATCATAATAGAACTTTCTCACTTTTCTCTTTAGATGTCATTGCGAGGAGGATACTGTCTTCGAGGATAAGTTTCGGGAATTTGCCACCCCCGCTTGCGTCAAAGATAAAGTTACAGTTATCATTATGTTATGAAGCTTAAGCAACCAATTACAATCCATCTTTCAGGGCGGCAGGTTAAAGAGATCAATCGCAGTTATAGGCGTCTTGGTTATCGCTCCCGTTCCTCATATCTGCGCGACATTTTAGATTTAACCGAAGCGACTCAAATCCACCAAAAACGTCCTTTGAACGAGATCAAGACAGAACTGGCCGCCACTTACCCCAATAACCCTAAATTAGTTAATGAGATTGTTAGCGGTTTAAGCAAATCTTCACTCTATGCCAAGCGTCGCGCACCTGCGTCCTGATCTTGTAAAGACACTGCGGCGTTATCAGCTCGAGAAAAAATTTGCCAAACAGCTAGCGCTCTTTATTAACAATCCTCGTCACCCATCACTTAATACCGAATTACTTGAACCGAAAAAGCGGGGGCTTTATTCATTACGAATCGATCGAAAATTTCGGGCAATCTATATTTTTCTTAGCCGCGATTTAGCGGAAATTATCAGCATCACGCATCACTATAATGATTAATCTCCTCGAATGTTTTCCATCTCTGCCCAATTCTTGCCGCATTTAGCCTCGGTCACGATTGGCACGGCTAAATCAATCACCCCTTCCATAATCTTTTGGATCCGACTAATTACCGACGACTGGACGTTAATTGATTGCGGCGCCTCGAAAACAAGTTCGTCATGCACCTGAAGAAGCAGGGCCGCATCTTTTTCTTCAATCTTTTGATTGATCTCGATCATTGCCAGAGCCATAATTTCAGCTTCAGCGCCCTGAATCGGATGGTTGATCGCAACGCGTTCGGCAAATGAACGCAAGGTTGAATTTGAGCTGTTGATTTCTGCCAGATAGCGACGACGACCGAGGAGAGTTTCGGCATAGCCGCGCTCCCTCGCCTCGGCCTGCGCAATTTCAACCCATTCGCCAAGTTTAGGGTAAGTCGCAAAATACTGGTCGATAAACGCCTGGGCTTCCTCGTGACTGATATGCAACGCCTCTGAAAGCCCGTAGGCGCCTTGGCCAAAAAGCACCCCAAAGTTAATTGCCTTGGCGACCCTTCGATCAACACTCATCTTGGCGGCGGTGGCAGTATGAATATCTTCGCCCTTGAGAAAGGCTTGCTTCAAGTTTTCATCACCTGAAAGATGGGCGGCAATGCGCAGTTCAATTTGAGAATAATCGATTGAAAATAGTTTTTTGCCTCGAGGCGCGCTAAAAGCGGCCCGAATCTTACGGCCGTCTTCGCTCCGAACGGGAATGTTCTGTAAGTTCGGGTTCCGGCTCGAAAGACGCCCGGCGGCGGTGTCAATTGAGTAGTGCGTATGCAAACGCCCTTCGGCATCGACGAGTTTTGGAAGCGGTTCTATATACGTAGAGAGAAGTTTTTTCTTTTCGCGATATTCTAGCACAAGCGGAACGATTGGATGCAGGTTGAAAAGTTTATTCAGTTGAGCGGCGGCTGTCGAGCGACCGGTTTTGGTTTTACGAATATGAATCTCGTCGCCAGAATCAAGATGCAGTTCGGCATAGAGAATGCCCGCGAGTTGGCGTGGCGAATCAAGCGTAAACTCGTGGCCAGCCTCACGATAGATTTTTGCTCTCAACACATCCAGCTCGACCGCGTAACTTCTGGCGAGTTTGTCCAGATAGCGAGTGTCAAGCAAGATGCCGCGAGTCTCCATCGAACGGAGAATCGGCTCAAGCCGAGCCTCTAATTCTTTGATCGATAGTAGATTTCTCAAAACAATGTCTCCTGTTTGGTTGCGCTCTGGCTTTTGGGTAAACGAGTAATTAACGATCTAAAACCCAGTTCGGCAAACATTTTTTTCGCCCGGTCTTCAGCGTAATGTTTCACGCGACAAGCCGATAGATCAAGTTCAATCGGCACATCGATTCGAATTGTGGCAAGTTTTTTAGAGATAAAAGCGCTATCGGCAAACTTGCACAGCTTCTCGCGAAGTTTTGCCGACACTTGAGGTATTTCAACTGATTCAAGGTCGCACTGCAAAGACGCATAGAGTTTTTCGATCGAACCAAAAGCGTGAATAAGCTGTTTGGCAGTTTTTTCACCCACTCCGGGCACACCCGGGATATTGTCAGACGCATCGCCCCGAAGCGCTTTGTAGTCTACAACCGATTCAGGCCCAAAGCCATAATGTTCACGCACTTTCCCGGAATCAATAAGTTCGGCTACTCTGGCGCCACGACTCACGTTGAACACCTTGATCTTTCGACTAACAAGTTGATAGGCGTCGTGGTCGCCGGTGACGATGAGCGTCTCGACTTGTCGATTTTCTGCTTGCCGAGCAAGCGTGCCAATCACGTCATCGGCTTCATATCCAGGCACGCTGAAACCGGGCAGATCAAAGGCCGCCACGACCTCGCGCACGATTGGAAATTGAGTCTTAAGCGCCTCGGGCGCTTCGGGGCGATGCGCTTTATAGGCGGCAAAATCTTCGTGGCGAAAAGTTGGCCCGGGCTCATCAAAGGCAACTGCCAAGTAGAAGGGATTGAGAGTTTCGATCACATGCAGGAGGGTTGAGGCAAATCCATAGACGGCATTCAACGGTTGACCGCGGTGTGTGAGCGGCGGAATTGCATGAAAGCTCCGATGAACCAACGCGTGCGCGTCAATCAAAACAAGCTGACGCTTATCTTGGCTCATAAATCTCTGGCCAGGATGCAATCGCAAGCAAATCTGAATCACGCTGGTGCGCAGGCAATCTCTGCCAAATCGTTTCGGTGATAAAGGGCATAAACGGATGGAGAAGTTTAAGGGAAGTCGCGAGAACGGCGTAAAGAATTTGAGCGGTTGAGTTTCGAGTTGACTCATCATCAAGTTGTGCCTTGCTCGCCTCAAGATACACATCGGCAAACTCATGCCAAATGAAATGGTAGATTCGCTCGGCGGCTAAGTGGAGCTGGAAAGTTTCCATGTCTTGAGTGATTTGATCGACGGCTTGGTTGAGCGCCGCTAGGATGACCCGGTCGGCCTCGGTTTTGGGACGAATGGCATTCTTCTGGCGGCTACTGTTAACGGCTAGTTGTCCACCATCCGAACTCATCAAAACAAACCGAGCGATGTTCCAAACTTTGTTGGCGAAGTGTTTGTAGGCTTTTACTTTCTCGAGATCAAACTTGACGTCGCTACCTGGCGCCACACCGACGATTAGGCTCATTCGAAGCGCGTCTGTGCCGTACTCGTCAATCACTTCAAGCGGGTCAATGCCGTTGTCAAGTGATTTGCTAAATTTCCGCCCGTCCTTAGCGCGTACGACCCCATGGATGAGAACCGTCCGGAATGGAATCTCACCCAGGAGATAGCCGGACATCATAATCATTCTCGACACCCACAAAGTCAGAATTTCATAACCGGGGTTAATCACGCTCGTCGGGTGAAATGTTTTGATATCTTCAGCAGTAGCCGGCCACCCGAGTGTTGAAAATGTCCAAAGCGCTGAACTAAACCAGGTATCGAGTGTGTCCGGGTCCTGTTCCCAACCCTCGCCGTCAGGCACCTCGACTCCGACGTAGAGTTCGTCGCCTCGATACCAGACCGGGATACGGTGGCCATAGAGAATTTGACGGCTAACGCACCAATCGCGAAGGTTATCAACCCAGTGAGCATAGATCTTGCGAAAATGCTCCGGAACAATTTCGATCTCGCCGCTCTGAACAACAGTTTGCATAATCTCTTGTAAGGTTGCCTCACTCCCGCTTTTGAGACCCTGCAGTTTTGAGTTTGCAAGATGGAACGGCTTGTCAACATCGACGAACCACTGAAGTTTCGGCAAAGGTTCAATTACCCCGCCGGTTCTTTCAGATTTGGCAAGGCTATGAAGAATCGATGTTTCTTTCTCAATTAGGCCTTCGGCTCGAAGTTTGGCCACTATAAGCTCTCGCGCCTCGATAATTTTCCGACCATTAAATTCAGGCGAGACGTTCTCGATTTTGGCGGACTCGTTAATCACAGCCTTGAGTGACAAATGATGACGCTCGGCCATCTCCCAGTCGATCATCGAGTGAGCCGGGGTAACGCCGACGGCGCCAGTGCCAAATTCAGGATCGACGGCTTGATCGGCAATAATCTTGATCTCAAGAGGCAAACCCACAAATCGCACTTTGTGGGTTTGCCCGACATATTCTTTGTACCGCGCATCGTCAGGATGGACGGCAACGGCAACGTCGCCCAACTTTGTTTCCGGCCGAGTTGTGGCAATGGGAATCGGAAACTCTTTTGCATACCGAAAAATGTAAAAAGTGGTCGAGACTTCTTCATAGACAATCTCGTCGTCGGAAAGAGTCGTTTGCCCCTTCGGATCCCAATTAACAACGCGGTTGCCGCGATAGATCAGTCCATCGTCATACATCCGCTTGAAAGCAGTCCGAACGGCCCGCTCTCGCTCCTCATCAAGCGTAAAAGCCAAACGCGACCAATCGACCGAATCGCCCAGTCGCTTCATCTGTCCGAGAATTTGGCTCTGATTTTCAAGCGCGAATGCCTGAACTCGCTCAAAAAACTCTTCCCGAGAAAAATCATGCCGCGTTTTCTTTTCTTTTTTATAGAGGTCTTTCTCGTATCGAGCCGTGGTGGCGATCGCGGCGTGATCGGTGCCAGGCGCCCAAAGAGTGCGATCGCCGCGCAAGCGATGATAACGAACTAACGCATCTTGAAGGCTATGTTCAAAAGCATGACCAATATGGAGCGTGCCAGTCACGTTCGGCGGTGGCAGAGCAATTGAAAACGTCTTGCCCGTTCGGGATGCTTGCGGCGCAAAAACGCCCCACTCTTCCCAGAGTTTATAGATCTCGCGTTCGTGATTCTCCGCAGTGTAACGCGGAGGCAGGTGTTCTGTATCGTTCATTGCCATTCCAATATACGCTTCGCATTAACAGGAGTAAATACTACTCAAACGCTTTCACTTTCCGCGCCGCTTCAGCGGCCAGCTCGGTCTTGCCAAGATTCTTATAGCCAACCTCCAAGAGTTCATAGGTATAGCCATGAATCGGATCGGCTTTTTGAGCAATTTCAAGATACCTCACCGCCTCGCGGGTGTGATCGAGCGCCAAAGTATTATCTAAATTCCAAAGCTGATCCGCCCGTTTTAATTCGGCAAAACCGGCATAAACAGCCGCGTCTCGATAGTTTGGATCCTTCAAACTCATTGCCCGCAAATAAATCGAACCCAGCCGATATTCTTCTTTAGAAACTAGTTCGACTCCGCGCTTGACCAGGAGAATCGGGTCGATATTCTGGCGCGAGAGCGTTTCGAGAAGCGCGGTTTCGGCGCGAAAACCTACCGCCTCATTTTGAGCCGACTCCGCGCTGACGCTCGCCGCCTGGCTAGTGCCCCAAATAAGCAAAGAACCAGCAACAATCAGAGCGCTCCCATAAAGAAGAACGCGCCTCTGCCACGGGGCAAATTGAGAATCAAATTCCCTCATCTTCAGTATAGTAATCATTCATGCGGAATGAGTGAAGAGCTAGGTCAAGCGCATCGAGGCGTCGGCGACTAAAGGCTTCGACAAATAACGGCGCGGCGTTTCAAAGTAACGCACCAAGCCGGCGGCGCCGATCATCGCGGCATTGTCGGTTGTATATTCCAGTTCGGGCAAAAAAAGCGGCGTCGAAAGTTTTACGAGTCCATCACCCAAACGTCGACGGAGTTCGTAATTGGCGGCAACACCGCCCACAAGCGCGACGCTGGTCGGTCGATGTTCTTGAGCCGCGCGACACGTTTTGGCAATCAGCACATCAAGAATTGCGTCTTCAATCGCGGCCGCGGCGGCATCGGTGTCGCGCGGCAAAACGATATCGCCACGATTGAGCGCGTAACGAACCGCTGTTTTTAAGCCTGAAAAACTAAAGTTGAAATCTTTACTCGCGAGCATTGGCCGCGGCAAAACGATTTTCAAGTTCGCGCCATTCTCGCGAGCGCGCGCGGCGGCTTGGGCAATTTCCGGCCCGCCTGGATACCTCAACTCGAGCAAGCGCGCCGTTTTATCGAAAGCCTCGCCAGCGGCATCGTCAACGGTTTTGCCAAGAATCTCGTAATCGAAATGTTCGCGCATGAGAACGAGACTTGTGTGGCCGCCCGAAACTGTGAGAATCAACAGGGGAAAACGCGGCAAGGTCTGCGCGGGTTGCAGAAAAGTTGAATAGATATGCCCTTCCCAGTGATTGACCGGAATCGTTGGCTTGCCCATGATGGCGGCCAACTGACTGCCGGTGGTTGCACCGATCAAAAGCGGACCGATCAAGCCTGGCCCGACCGTGACCGCAATGGCGTCAAGCGTTTTGAGAGCGCGATAAATTTGAGAGCCGGCTTGAGTTGGCCTCTTAATCAAACCTGCCTCTTTGAGAGCGAGGGCGATGACTGGAATGATGCGGCGAGTATGTTCGCGCGCCGCGAGATCGGGAAAGACGCCGCCATATTCGGCATGAAGCGCCGCCTGACTGGCCACGACATTCGACAAAACAGTAAAAGGCGCGTCGAGATTCCCCTCGATAATTGAAGCGGCTGTCTCATCGCAACTCGTTTCGATCGCCAGAATTCTGGGTAGCGACTGCATATTTTGGAGTATGCTCCAACTCCCCACTTATTCAACCTCATTGCAGACCTCGACTCACCCTTGACGATTTACTCTTCGCGCATTACCCACTACTCTTATATATATGCGCGAACCAAGCTTTCTCCAATCGAGTGAGTGGGAAGAATTTCAGCGCCGCCTCGGTGTCGCGACGCAACGCATCGGGGGGGCGCTGATTGTAGAACGCGCAACGCCTCTCGGGCGTTATTGGTATCTCGCGCGCGCCCGCCTGACCGCCGAACTCTTAACAGAAATCCATGCCCAAGCTAAAAAAAACGGCGGCCTTTTTATTCGCATCGACCCGCAGGAAAAATTATCAATCAGTAATTATCAAATCTCGACGACTCTCCCGACCCAACCCCAAGATACTCTCGTCCTCGACCTTACGCCAAGCGTCAACGAGCTCTTCAAAAATTTTCACGAAAAAACTCGTTACAATATTCGCTTGGCCGAACGCAAAGGAATCACTGTCACCCGGGCTTCCACATCAAACTCGAAGGAGCTCTCTGCTTTTTTAGCGCTCTCAAATAAAACGAGTCAACGCCAGAACTTTCACTATCATTCAACTCATTACTATCAGATCTTGCTCCGCGTTCTCGGATCAAACGAAACGCCTCTCAACGCGTGTCTGTCGGCTGGCAAGGCGAGGTTGACGGTTAACGCCTGGACTGCCTGGCGCTACGATCAGCCGGTTGCCGCCATCCTTACTCTTGCCGACGCTCAAACTAAACAGAGCTATTATCTTCACGGCGCCTCTGATCACACCGCGCGCACCCTGATGGCGCCCCACTTGCTTCAGTGGGTTGCAATCCAGAAAGCCAAAGAACTCGGTTGCGCCACTTACGATTTTTGGGGCATCGCGCCTCCGAAAAGCGTTGCCGTCATTGCGAAGAATCGAGAGCGACGAATTTCATGTCATTGCGAAGAATCGAGAGCGACGCAACAATCTGATTCATGCGCATTTGACCCAGCTCACCCGTGGGCGGGAATCACCCGCTTCAAACTCGGCTTTGGCGGCGAAGTTGTACACTACCCAGATTCAGTCGACCTCGTGCTTTCGCCCGCGCCCTATACACTTTATAAGCTTCTGCGTCCCATCGGCCGAGCGTTAAGATACATGCTATACTAAAAGGACTTTTTCACTAATTTTAATCTCTACCGGAGGGGTATGTTTAGGTTATTGATTGATCTGCGCTCAATTTGGAGAAACTTGTCCAAAAGCTTTGTCAGAACTATCCAGGCTTTTGGGTTATTTTTGCTTATGTCCGGCATTTTCTTAAGCCAAATAGCTTTACCGACCCAATTAGTTCAGGCCGAAACTGCTATCAGCGCCGGCAGTATCGAAGAGGCTCAACGCCTTGCGACACCTCAAGGGTCTGTAGAATTTTCGAAAACGGTCGATGAAAACAAAAAAACGGTTAAAATTACAGTTAATTTTCGAAAACCCCAAGCGGGCGACGACATTTCAAAAACGCTTGATGTGACATATAACAATATCGTTGTTGCCGCTTATCATTTTTCAAGTTACAAACTCCTCCTGCAGGAAAAAAGTGGTAATAATCCTCAATTTCTGCGAGAAGGCGGGCTGGGCGAAGGTCAAATAAATGATCAGACAGCAAATGAAAGAAGTATCTCCAGTATTCATGATCTTAAATTGCCTTCATCTGGTTCGGAGACATATCGCTATAAGGTGAGCGCTACCTATGTGACTACGTCCAAGATAACTCAAGCTGCGCTTAATCAGATTACTGACCCATTCATCAGAACCGCCATCAACACGCTTCTGGGTAAAATTCCAGAAAAAATTTTCGGGGAATCGAGTGTTTCTGAAGTCACGCTCTATTCAGATGGAACAACGAGCTTGAATGACGCAGAAGGCGACACAAAACCAGTTTTGACTGGCACTGCCAGCTTCGAAAATAACAAAAATCGATACGCCGTCACGCTTAATTGGACAGTCGACAAACAACCAGATGACTCACCTCCCTACACTCTTTATCGACGCGTTAAAGAATCGACAGACACTGATTTCAGGAATTGGGCGTCAGTTTCTTCCCCAAGCGAAACCACCGAAACAGATACCGTTAAAGTCAATCCCGACACTTCTAAAACTGTCGAGTATTCAGTCATGGCTAACTATACAGATTCAAGTATTCAATCGAGTCAAAAAACCAGTAATAGCGTCTCTTTTGAACTTAGCGCCGATAAAGACGGCAAACCGGTCGATAAGAACGGCAAGTCGATAAAAGGACGGATTCCTGGGGCCAAGGGCGAAACGCCAGACATTACCAAACTCGGCAACCAAGCAAATACCACTGGCGAAAAATCGAGCGGTGTCGGTGGCGACTGCGATAAGGTGATTGAAAAGATTCAATTTGAAGGTATCAGCGGGCAATTTGCGGAATTTCTTGCTAAACCAATGGCGCAGTTTGCATGTTTACTTGCCGATCAAGTTTATCAAATGATGCTTAAAATGCCTCTCAAGATTGACGCCTGGATACGCACCACAACATGAAAAAATTGATCCTCCTCATTTTGGCAATCACCGTCCTGACTATTTTAGAACCAAGTCCTGTCTATGCGCTTAATAGTCTTCAAGATCTTATCCGAAAAGAAGATGGCGGCTTGCGTCAGCTCTGGGAATTTTCTCGGTCTTTGATCAATTATCTGATGGTGGCGTTCTTAATGATGGTTGCCTTCGCCAACACGCTCCGCATCAACATCGATACCTATGGCGTTAAAAAGGTTCTGCCTAATCTGATTATCGCCTTTTTGCTGGCTAATTTTAGTTTGTTTTTAGCTCAAATCGTGCTCGATCTCGCTGATTCCTTAACTTGTTCGTCATATATGATCGCTAGCAAAGAAGCTTGTGGCACGCAAAGCATGAGCCCAGCCGCTTCAGTGATGGTTGATTTTGCCAGAGGAATGGGC
This sequence comes from Candidatus Berkelbacteria bacterium, assembly GCA_016187225.1. NCBI lineage: Bacteria > Candidatus Berkelbacteria > Candidatus Berkelbacteria bacterium. The sequence continues at coordinate 58,043 of JACPKC010000007.1, forward strand.
GGGGGCTCAAAAACAGCGGCTGGGATCATTCTTGGCGTTGGTGGGGTAGGAGGACTCGCGGCAGGCGGTCTGGCCGGGGCCTTAATTAGTTTGATTCCGGGAGTGAATTTTGCCGCCGGCGCCGCCGCTTTGATAGGCGTGGCTCTCGCTTGCGTAATCATATTCTTACTCGCCCTCGTTCCAACTATTTTGATGCTAGTTCTCTGGGCAATGTTTATTATCCGTTTTTACTTTCTTCAATTTTTAATTGCCGCCGCGCCCGCCGCCTTTATCCTAATGGCTTTCCCATTCGGAAAAAATATTTTTAATAAGTGGCTTAATCAATTTCTAACCTGGGCATTTATGAAGCCGATCGCGTTTCTCCTGATGGCGCTCGGGAGTATTATCATCCAGAATCCGCTCGGCGATGCAATGGGCTGGGTGGTGAGTTTTTTTGTGGCGGGCGGAGCGATCATCGCCGCAGTGACCGTGCCCTGGAAACTTGGATCAGCGGTCAATAGCATGATAAGCGGTTTATTGCGTCGGGCTGGCGCCTTTGGCTGGAATAGTACTCGTTTAGGCTTAGCCGGCGTAGGAAGTAAGCTAAAAGATCGCAAAGATTGGGCGGGTAGGCTTGGTCGAGGTATGAGTGCGACCGCGGGTGTAATGTCGGCTCCAATAGCAATCAAAGAGGTGCTTGACAAAAATCGCCACGATGCCGAACTCGAAGCCCGAGCCGAAGGCGCGAGCATGATTGGCAACAAAACTTTGCGGCGGCAAGTTGATGACACGCGCATTGCCGAAAAAGCTAAAGAAATTGAAGATAAATCTGCGCCCGAGCTGGGCGAAATGCTTGGCGAAGCCGCTAAAAGACACGATAAACATCTGGTCCAAGCAATTCTGCAAAAACTCTACAAAGATGGCAATGCAGAATTTACTCTCTATGACATGGTTCAGAATAAGATGCTCGATGAAGAAGGCGCCCTGACCGATCTTGCCAAAGAGATTGGTTTGAGCACAGAAGAAATTACGGATCTTAAAAAGAAGGGCCCAACCGGCAAAGGTTTGAGCAAGCTCACGATGAGCATGCTTGGCGCTCAATTTGAGGATGTTGAGGTAACAGAATATAAGTTGGACAAGGATGGCAAGTCAACACAAGAAGAAGTTACAAAGACAAAGATTAAGGACAGCGGTGATTTTGTGGCTCGAATGCGTGAACGCCTTGAAGGGATTGCGCTTGGCCAAAACCGCACGCATGAATTTGGAACGATTGAACGTGATCCCAAAAAACCCGGCGATCAATTTCTTAGAAGCGATGCCGAGATTGCTAAAATAGGCGCAACTATCGGCAAAGATGACCCTCAAGTCATGCTCGCTAAGGCCGAGGGCGACGCGTGGTTGAAACATCGCGGCGAGGAAAAAGGTCTGCAGGATACTGTCCTCCAGCGGATCGAGGACGGCAGTATCAACCTTGGCACTTTTGAGCATATCGATCGATTATCTGGCAAGGTGCGCGGTTTGATTAATAGTGATCCCAAAGTAGCGGCCGGGGTTCAGAGAGATTTGACTAAAAAATCACAAGAGATGTTGGCGAAATACAATTCTGCTATGAAGACTGGAGACTTTGGAAAAGCAAAACAACATTATCTGGCTTATGCGACCGCGGAAGTCGCCAAATTAGGCCTGAAATCAGACTACTCGCGCGAAGAAGTGAACGTGGCCCGAAAAAAATTTATCGAGAGATCAGATAAAAGATTTGGTTCTTTACTTAAAGAGACGCCTCAATCTCAAGAACCTCCTATACCACTCGGGGGACCCGCAGATCCCAATAATATGCCTAACCCATGACGACCGAACCTCAACCCCAAATCACTATCGCGAATTATCAAAAAACGCTTACCCAAGCAGTCGGGCAACTTCGCGAGTTTTTGATTCCGCTCAAACGCGGGGAAATAACCTCGATTCCGCTTGATCCTCTCATCGAGCGAGTCACTAAATTTCACAAACGTTTCCAGGCGCGGCTGACAGCCGACACAGCTCTGGGCTTGCCAAAAACAGAGATCGCCGAGCATCTCGTGCAAGAAACGGTCTCGCAAATTCATAATTTAACCGCGGTTCTGGATGAGATCCAGGCGACTCAACCCAAAACAACATCCGCAATCGACCTCCCGCGCGCGGCGCTTCGTTACAACCAACGCGCGGCCGTGTTAACTCAACTCTTAACTTCGAATCTCCAGTTGCAAAATACAACCGTTCTCAAAGAAGAACATGCCCGAATCGCCGAAGTCAATGCGGTCAGCGCCGAACATGAAACCTGGGTGCCACTGCAAGCCTTGAGCCAAAAAGGGAGCGAAGACCTTTTGCGTATTATTACTCGCGCGATCCCGGTTGATCCTTTGATCGACGAGGACATCAGCTCGCTTTTGGGAGTGTTTCTGCGAGGCGCGCATACGGAAACAGCTATCCAACGCCTCGAGACCGGGCAACAATCACTCCGAGGTGATTCTGTCGCGCTTCGCGCCCTGGCGGACTCGCAACAATTTCGCGATGTTGTGGCCGCCACTTTCGTGCCTTTGTTTTCACGCCTTTTGAAGCAAGAAAAAATCGAAGCCTATGAGGATGAGTTTCGAAACGTCTACTTTACGGTGGTTAAGGAAGTTCAGAAGTATTACCAGTATAAGAAGCAAGCACAACCGCCGGCGCCAACTCTGCAAGTGCAGGCCGATGACCAGCCCAAGCCGACACCAGCGCCAATACCAAGTCAGACAAAGCTCGTGCCCCCGCAGTCTGCACCGCCGGCGCCGCCGAGTCTTCCAAAAACGCCTCAATCTCCACCATTCTCAATCGAACCCACGACCGCCGAGGTGGTTGGAATCAAGGTCAACCGCAAGGGCCAAGGCAATACGCCAGGCAAACGACCGATCACACCCATCCCAACAGAATAACTGCCATACACCTACGAGGTGAAAGGAACGAGGTGTCATTTGGATAGTGATTGCGACCGTTGACAAATCCCTCCTGTTTATGGTATGAAGTCTCGTTTCGCTTGCGATAAACGGGCGGAACAATTTTTGCCCCAAATGGGGCCGGAGGGATTTAACAATGAGGTTTTTTGTTCTGGTGATTTTGGTTGCTTTTTTTTCTTTTTTGACGGCGGGCGCGGGCTTTGCCCAGGATCCGATGATCCTCTACCCAAACGCCGGGGCGCGTTTTCAGGTCGATCCTGAAAAGCCCCTAAAGATGTACTTCATGGGCACCGCGCCGGCTGGCGCCGAGTGGGTACGGGTGAAATGGGACGGGCAAAACTTGCCCGGGCTCGTCGACGTGAAGCCCGATGGAACCTGGCGAGGTTTCGTCTCGCTCGGCTCGCTTGAAAGGCAAAACGGCGCGTATCTTTCGCGCGACAAGGAATTTGTCGCGCAAGCGCTCGATGAAAGTCGAACGCGCCAGATCGGCGATCAACGAACCGTCACGGTTGCGGTTGTGCCGGCGCCGGCGCGCATCGAGGTTGATGACCTCGAACGAGAGATGCGGATGCGCGCCGAGCGCCAACAAGTACCGGCGTGGATCTGGTGGGGTTTGGGCGCCGTGATGATTGTAATTCTCTGGTACCGCTTTTGGCCGCGGTGCCTCGTTTACGAGGATCCGACACCGCGGTACGCGGCCGGCCACGAGATTAAACTCAACCGGCCGAGCCATAAGGGGCTGTGTTGGGGAGGTTTCGCGGTTGATGAGCGAACTCCATTACCGCCTGGCCTCTCCTTTGTGGATGGCCAACTCGGCAACGCCCCGCCCCGAACCTCGGCGTCCGGCATCCTGGCCGGAACGCCAGGAGCGCCAGCTCCGCCTGCACCAGGAGCGCCAGCAATGGCGGCCGGCACCTACGACGTGCGCATCATCGGCGGGCTTTTTGCCACCACCGGCCCCTGGAGCTATCTCGGATGGTGCCGAACAACCGTGACTATCACGGTTGAGGCTCAAACGCGGCGCGTCGTGAAATACAACGACGACATCGCCGTGGTTTGGGAGGCCGGCAAATGGGCAAGTGTCAAGCCCAAGACCGAGCCCAAGGACATGGAATGGCAGTTCGCCATTGTGACCGTTGTGCCACGGGCGCCCTGGCTCGCCGTTAATCCAACGACGGGCGAATTGAGCGGCAGGCCACCCGCCCCACCGGTTCCACCCGTGGCAGGAGCGGCGCCCCCGCCAGACACCTGGCAAGTGGTAGTCTGGGCCACGAACGTGCGGACTCCGATCGGAGTCGTGCCGATCACGGTCACGATCCACGCCCAAGCGCCGGAGGCCCAGACGCGCCAACCGAGCCTCACCTACGAAGTGGTGAGAATGGCTTGTCGGCCTGGCCAACTGGTCTCGCCGAACGCGCCGCGACTCGACCCGCCCGGCACGCTGGCAAATGGATACACCATTCTGCCAGACCTGCCAGGCGGCATGGTCTGCCGGCCAAGTGATGGGATCATTGCCGGCACACCAGGGGCGGAGCGAGACGGCCAGACCTACACGATCCAGGCGTGGAACGGCCCGGCCTTCGTCGCCCAGGCCGCCGTTTGGATCGAGGTCAAGGCGCCTGGAGCGCCAGCGGGCGGTGGCAAATGAGGTAATCGGTCTCCCGGCGGCGCCGGCGATGGGCCTTAAATACGACGAGTAATGCCCTGGGGTTTGATCCCCAGGGCATTTTTTATCTCAAAGAACTTTCTCACTTACTCGAAAAAAATACTTTTTCAACGGTCTCCTCATAGAGACTTGACAAAACAGCCTGACTTGTGATTTAATCTCACGTTTTAACAATTCGGAATCGATGACGACGTAGCCATTGTTGGTGAAACGTGAATAGTGAAGCGTTTGATGCTTAATCGCTGACTCTTAACGACTCGCGCTTTACCACCGGATGGGTGCGTCGTCGTCGACAAGAAATCCCGGCCGGGTTCGGTCGGCGGCGCGCTCCCAAAAAACCAGAAAGGAGGTGGCTCGCATGTTGCGAACCACCGCATTGATCATCACTATTTTTTTCTTTTTCTCCTCTGCCTTTCCCGTCTGGGCGGAGACCGAGGTCGAGGCTCTGCAGAGCCTCCTCGGAACCGCCACCGCAACCTGGACGAAGGACCAGGGGTGGCGGGTTACCTTCCCGAAAGGGAAGCAATACCCGGCGGAGGCGGCTCACGCCGTCGAGGCGCTGTTGAATCGGGGAGAGGGACGGGTTGAGAAAGGAAAAATCCGCCTCAACCCGAAGGCCGATATCGGCCAGCTCAAGCTGGCGGACGCCCGGCTGGCGTTCGTCCTGCAGGGGGTCGCTCGCGACCTCCGGCAACAAAACCTGGAGATGGCGGGGCGGATGGCGGGCGTGGAGACCCGCGCCGACAACCTCGAGGAGTGGCAGAAAAATGTGGCGCCACTCCTCAAGGGAATCGGCCAGCCGAGCTGGGTGGCGTGGACCGCGCTCGCGGTTGCCATTCTGGCACTGATCGCGGCGCTTTGGAAGCGCCGCTCAACGGTCGAGCCGGCCGAGGAGCAAGAGGAGCCGGCTCGATCGCCGACTCGGCAACAACCGGCTCCGCCGGCGCGGCCGACTCCGCCGTCCCAGGGGGGACCCAAGCCAACGCTTCCGGCTCGGCCAGGACCGGCGCCAGCCATCCCCTCCCCAACGCCCGCCGCGCCCCCGGCTCGGCCGGCGCCTCTGCCGGTTCCTAACACGGAGCCGGAGGAGGAAAACGATTCGGCCGCTTAAAAACGGCCGGGGTACCGAAGAGAGGTCGTCTCACGACGCCTCTCTTTTTCTTTGCCCCTTTGTTATAATATGAACAATAAAGGAGGGAAGATGGCAGATCACTTCACCACAAATCCACTTGATCCGGCGGCGTTATTTGAAGAGAATATTTTTGTTCTGCTTGGCTTAAACGATCTACCTGAAGAAAAAAAGGCGGCTCTGCGCGAACAGATGTTAAGTTCAGTTCGCGACCGCGCTTTGGTTCGCATCTACGATCTCTTGCCCAAAGAAGAACAACAAAAATTCAATGAGGCACTTGAAAAAGAAGACCAAGAAACCATTCAACAACTTTTGAGTCGCAATAAACTTGACCTGTCTAAATTAATGGTCGAGGAAGCAATTCTTTATAAATTGCGCCTAACGCAAGCAAGCGAACAACTTGAGGATGCCGCCCATGCTGAAAAATCAGCCACCTAATAGCGTCAACTCACCGGATTCAGACGAAGAAGGTTCAAACGAATCTCCTGAAAATGATTCGCGCGACTCGGCTGATGAAGTTATCGAAGAAATCTCGCAAGAGCTTAATAAACGTGAAAAGGAAATTAGTGATCTTGTCAAAGAATTTTGTCGATTAGATCGCGAACGCCGGCAAGCGCGTTTTGGCGGCGGCGACCAAGCGGTCGGCAAGTTGTGGAATCCAAAAGAAATCGCTCGCCGCTGGGGCAACCTGCGCGATTCACTCCACCGCGTGGGCGCGCGCGTTTTTAATGAGAAATCAGGCACATTCGCTTTTGACAAAAACAAGTATGAGAAACGAGTTTTAGCCGCCCTTGGAGAATCAGCGGCTGGCTTTATAGGCGCTGGCGCAATTTTATTCTCCGGTTTTGGAAGTTATGTGGCGCCCACTCTGTTTGGGCACTTCTTAAAAGAGGGCATCGACGGCCTGGCAAAAAGCACTCAATTTATACTGGGCAAAAAACAGTGGAACGCCGAGATGGTGACTCAAGTTGCGTTCGACCTAAAAATCAAAAAATTTCTTGAAAGTGGCAAGGAATATGATGAGGGGCAATTTACTCAAGCCAAAGTCGAACTTATCGATATGGATGCCGAAATTGCCAGCCTTCAAGCCAAACACCATGCCTCGGATAAAAAATGGACCTTTTGGCGCAAGCTGACTTCAGGCTTTGCAACTGGCGGGGTCGCGTATGGCGTCACGGGTGTTCCGCTTGGCGTCCACAATTTCGATCCAGGCATTGGTGATGGTTTTACCAATGTAGTCGACAATACGTCGCAACATGGAATAATTGGATCCTTGCGCAAATTCCATCGCGTCCTCTGGGGAGCGCAAGGTGGAGAATTTGCGTATGGGCCTGGAGAGTACGAAAGTATAAAAAAAATCGTTGACGATCATGGCGGAGTACTCGAAAAAGTAACACACTTTCTAGGAGAGACCCGCCATACACTTGGCCACGGCTTGCCGTCGGGCCTGAAAAACTCGCTTTGGATCGCCGCTGGATATTTGGGGATTCAAAGTATCTGGGATGGCGCGCAAGGCAGAAATGCGGGCACGCAAACTCGCAAAAGGATTGAAAAAATGATCCACGATGATTACGTGTCGTCGGCGCCACCAACTGAAGCGGGGCAAGCGCCAACGCCCGAGCCTCCATTGTCTCTAGGAACGCCAGGCGACGAATCACCGCCTTCGCCTGAACCCAAACTACCCTCTGTTCCATCTCCTCAACCACCCGAGGACGCGGTGCAACGAACAAGTAAAGAGGAGAAAAAGATTAAAGACTTTCAATTGGCTTTTAGTCAACCGTGGATTCTGCGAAAAGATGGTCTACCTCTGGATATTGTAGGCAAAAAAATTAAGGTGATTTTCGGGCGAGGAAATGTCAAGAATGTCAAGAGTGATATTTCAGCCTTCACGACAGTCCACGACCAAGACACTCGTCGCGGCCGCGTAGTAGTCTATTTGTCTAACGAGATAAAAGAGAAGCTAACAGTCCATCTGGATAAACGCGGTGTTAGTGGAGTATTCAATGATGAAACTCGAGTTGCAGACATAGAGCTTTTCGTCGCTGGCATTCGCGAGGATCAAGGGCAGGCGCAGTTGGAAGTTAGCTTTCAACGTCCCTCAACACCATCAACCCCAACCCAATCGGAACCTCAAGTTTCTATGCCAGCGCCAATCCAGGAACAGGAAACGGAGATAAGGGAAGGGATTGAGGGGTTGGAGTGGCGAGAGAGGCTGACTTTTGAACAATTTAAGCAAATTCTTGACAACGCGACGGCGCTTTATCGGCACGAAATTGAAAACGGAAAACCGATTTTTGAGGGCGTAGAAAAGATTGACCAATTGCAACCGGTTGCAGAAATTACCCGCGACGACGCGTTGATTGTTTTCCCTAAAGATGTGCAAGTCTTCACTCTTGGCGACCTGCACGGCGATACACGCGTCCTGCATTCTTTTCTGAAAAAAACAGACCTTGTCGCAAAAATGCAACGCGGGGAAAAGGTGGCGCTTCTCGTTCTCGGCGACATGCTGGATCGCGGCGCTCAAAGTTCAGAACTCTTGGCGACCTTGCTCTCGCTCAAGCTTGCATTCCCAAAACAAGTAGTTCTCCTGCGCGGCGATCACGAGGATGTTGCAATAAATTGTGATTTTGTACAAAATGCTCGGAATTCCTACCACACAAAGACATTTGGTGCGCATGAGATACTAGGTAACACCGAGACTGAGTGGGAAAAAAAGTTTGGTGCAAAGAATACAGAGATAATTAAAAACACTCACACGCTTCTCTACGGAGGCCTCCCCTATGCCGCGGTGCTACCAAACGGATTTGTGGCAACCCATGCCGGTGTGCCTTATGAACTGAATAGATTAGAGGCATGGACGACACCCAACGAAAAACGGCAGACACAATTCATGTGGGGCGATTATACTGATAGAGAATTACTATCGGGTCTTGGTGATGCTGATAACGCTTCAGTATTGACCCGAGAAAATCCCGGCCGCGTCTACATGTTTGGCAATCAATTAATCCGGCATTTGAAAGAAAAATTCGGCATTCAGGGTCTGGTCCGCGGCCACGAGCATGACCGACAACCATTTCGGAATCAAGATAGCACTGTCTTTACCCTCGTCTCTTCAGGAGAGGTGGTGAGCGACACTAATAGACTCCGCTATGGCTTATTGCAAAGCGATGGTACGTTCTCCGCATACCCCTTGGAGTTTAAGCCCGAATACCCCAAGGGCGTGTTCCTTGCCGCGACTCAATCTCGGGAGCAAGGTCAGTCAAAACTTATTGATCGCTACTACGAGCTTGTCAGCACTTTGAAGAATGACTATCTCAATAAAATTGTAACGGTTGAGGTGCGCCGATCAAGGCTTGACGGGTATCTTAATTACCGAATTCCTCAAATTCAAGACTCGCTAAACGATGAAAATATTGTTCTCGAGATGCCTCAAAAAGAACGCAATCGAATGCGCGCGGAGCTTGACCAGAAAAACAAAAGCGAAGCCCAACTTAAAATTTCTGAAATAAAATTTGTTCTCGGTAAAGATTCCAAGCCAAAGATTAAGATTGAACTCCAAATCCCCGAACATGAGCCCGAACCAAGTCCTGAACAACAAAAACCTTTGCTTTCAAATTTCTCTGCTCAAGAGAATGAGATTCTCGATCAGTTGGTCGACCGAGCCAGCGATCCAGACTCGTACATATTAGTTTTAAGCGAGGCAGAGCTTGAACTTTGCAGAAAACTCGTTCTTCAAATCCCTTGGCAAGTAATCCGCAAGGGCAAGCGAAGAACTTCCAAAGAGAATGAGGCTTGCGACAAGCTTCAGGTAGCTCTTGAGTCGCCGGAGGGATGTATCCAAAACTCTCAAGAATTTGCCGAGAATATTACTTGTATGAGGTTGTTCATTGAGGATTAGTCATTGACCCTAGAACCAGTTCCGTAAATCCTGCGTAATCTTTTGCCATTGCGAGGTGCCAAGGGTGATGAAGCAATCTAATAGGATAGGGTCGCCACGCTTCGCTCGCATGACAAAGTCTGTTTGCGATGACGTCTAAAGAGAAAGGTGAGAAAGTCATAAACATTTTTGTTATAGTAAAAATATCTAGGAGGGAGAGTGGAACAGCAGGGGTCGCGCAAAGAGACGCTGGCTGAATTGGTTGGTCTGGAAATCCAGTCGCTCAATCAAGCACCAACCAAGCCATCCGCCGTAAAGCGGGTTGGGTTAGAGCAGGGTGAGATTGTTTCGCCTCGCTTGAGCGAGACTCGCAATGACAAGAGCGACAAAATTTTTCGCAATAATAGAGAAAGCGGTGTGCCTCTTTCCGTTGAACACGCCGAGCGATTGGAGCAGGTTCGAGAACAAATTCAAGACCTGAAAACGATCGCCGAATGCGCGCGCCAACTGACCGTCCGCTTAAGCGAACTCGCGGCTCAACAAAAGCCCGACTTGCCAGCCGAGGTCGCAAAAATATGGGCAAATGCCAGCAGTCAAATCGCCAGGTATTTGAATCAGCCGGTCCAGATCGGCGCTGGCGCAACGCCGCACTCGCTCGAGGAAGCGCAAGAACAGTTTGAACACTGGATCAGCTTGTTTTGCGAAAATGCCGCTGGTCCCGACGGAACTGGCCTTCAAGATGATCCCGACCGTCTCCGAAGCTTCCAGGGAAAACTCGAAAATATCGAACCGCTTGCAAGCACACTCGCCAAAAACGGGCGCGCGCTCGTGGCGCAGAAAGAACTTACTTTAGAGTATCTCCAAGCAAGCGCCCAGGAAACTTATGCCAAGGCGCATAAAAATACCGAGCGACTCAAGGCGATCGATCAAGCGGCGCGGCCTCTTCAGGCGCATTGGCTTGAGGCTCTTCAGCAGGAAAAACGCGAACTCGAACAGTTGAAGGCTGATCTCAAAAAAATCAGCGGGGAACACCAGCTTTCAGCAACGCTCTTGGCAAAGACAGATGAAGGCATTCAAATTCTCAACCATCTTTCCACCGAACCGCTCGAACAAGCGCAGATTTCAATTGCCGAATGGGTGGGCAAATTTCGCGAGGCTGAAGATTTTACCGCTGAAAAAGTCCGCGAGCGGATTCAAACCGACCTCAAAACTCCATTTCAAAAACTTGCCGGACGCATTGAGGAATTGAGGCGCGCGTATGATCCCGACCGCTTAAAAAAAATTTATGAGGCCGAGCTAAAAAAAGAGCGCGGGGTAGTGATTGAGGAGGCGCAGAATCTTTTAGGCGCGCTTAAAGCCCGAACGAGCGTGCTCACCAACTTGCGGCGCGAAAAACTCGGCTCAAAGCCAGACGTGCGGTTCTTTGGCGAAATTGCCAAACAAGTCAACACCGCGATTACCGCTTTGAGCGAGGCCGAGATGAGCTTGCTCGAAGCGATCAGCGCGCTCAAAGATGCTCCGCTCGTCTCCAAAAACGCCGCGAGTTTTACCGAAAGCCAGGCGAAGGCTAAAAAATTACTCATCCAAACTCAAAATTTTGCCGCTCGCAACAAAATTGAGGAACTTTTGGCCACGAGCTGGAAAACCAGCCTGACGCCGCTCAAGGAAGTTCTTGAAACCGCCCGCAAGCGGGAGATAAGCGCCAAAGCGCTGGCGGATAAGTACAGCCGACATCCTGGCTTCGATACCGCGCTTGCCGCTGACCTGAAAATTAAAACTCAAGCGTTAACCACTGCTTGCGCCCGAGCAACGGAATTTATCACCGATCACGAAAAGCAGTCAGGCGGGGCCAAGGAGCTGACTGCCCAGCGCGAGCGGCTTATGCAAACAATTCAAGCGGCGGCGCAAGCGCTTGAACCCTACACCGATGAGACGCGCCTGATGGCCAAGCTTGAAGCCAACAAAGAGCGAACTGAAGAACGACGAGTTGAAGAGGAACGGCAGGCGCGCGAAGAAGAGGCAAGGCGACGCTCAACACTCTTGCCGCGTCTCGTTACTCTCACGCATGAGGCAAGCCATCTAGCGAGTCAATTTCGCCGGGCGCTCGGTTATGCCACCCAACTCGAGCAGTACGACAGCTCGCGCGCGCTTGAGTTATACCAAAAGCTCACTGCGCTCGCTGAAACGAATTTCAACTCTCAAGTCAGCGCCCTTCCACCGCTTGGCGAGATCATCTCGCAAGGCAAATTTCTCACGGAGCTAAAAACGCGTTTTGAATCTGCTGAACATTCAACGAATGAAATTGAAATCGAGATTAGCCAGATCGAAGTCGCCTTGGGTGAAAACGGCCGCGCGAGCGAGCTTTTCCGCGAATTTAATGATTTGGAAAATAGATATCCACTGACCGCCTATCGAACGCGCGGTCAATTAAGTCATCTGCTAACCGTCCGAGTTGATCAGTTTGAGCAAAAACTTTTTCGTAGGCGGACGCCAGAACTCGACATCTTTCGCGAAGAGGTTGTGTGGTTGCGTGAAGAGATAGAGCGTTTTCAAAACGAACCACCGCAAAAAGCGACAGAGCGAGGCGCCAAATTAGAGGCGCGCCTGAAAGCGCTTGGCGAACGCTTGGCGTCACTCGAAGAACGAACTGAAAATGAGTTTGTTGAGCGCGAGGCTGTCTCAACTCAAGAAAACCGCGCTTTGCGGATGAAGCTTCAGGCGCTTTTGCGCGATCAATCGGACTATCAAAGTTATCCAATCAAAATCGACCAGGAAGCGAATCATCCTCAACCCCAAGTATCTCAAGACGCGAGTGAGACAATTCGGATTCATCGCTAACTGCTCATGTTATACTAGGTAGGAATACCCAGGAGGGCTGATGCGGTATCGCGTTCCGCAGAATATTGATATGGAGGATCGGATTATTGGGCCGCTGACAATGGCTCAATTTGTCTATCTCATGCTCGGCGGCATGATTATTTATGTTTCCTATCTGCTTTTCATCCCACCGGTCTTTTTCGCAATCGCTTTTGGAGTCGGCATCTTAACCCTCTCAATGACTTTTCTTAAAATCCAGGACCAGCCTTTCCCAAAATTCATCGCGGCGACCCTTTTGTATTTGGTCAAACCCAAACAACGGACTTGGCAAAAAGACCCAACGCTCCAGCACATGAAGGTGATTGAAAAAACCGCAACCACGCCTGAACAAAAATCTGTCCCGGGGCAAACCGTGACTAAAATCGAGCTCAATGATCTATCGCAACTTTTAGATACCGGAGGCAGAATAGAGCCGCAAAAACTTCAAACCCAGCCTGCTCTGGAGGAAAAATCCAAAAAAATCGACACGAGTTGGAAATAATCATTATGTTCCGCACTCGCGCCAAACGCACCCAAAAAAGCACCCAAGCCTATTTAGATATCGCCGCGATTAAAGATGGGGTTGTGGTTTTGCAAAATGGCGGCTTGCGCGCCGTGTTGGCGGTGACGTCAGTTAACTTCGCCTTAAAATCGCCCGAGGAGCAAGAGGATATCGTCTTGCGCTATCAAGGTTTTTTGAACTCTCTCCACTATCCTTTGCAAATTATGATGCAATCGCGCAAGTTAGATCTGGCCGACTACCTAACGCGCCTGCGCCAGCGAGGCGAAACAGAAGGCAACGAACAGATCAAAAATCAGATCGCGGCCTACACTGATTTTATGGAAAAACTTCTCGCGGTCGCCAACATTATGGATAAACGCTTTTATGTGGTGGTCAGTTACGATCCGGAGTCGCTCAAATCCAAGAGCTTTCTCGACAAACTTCTCCATCCGTCCAAGCAAATTACAATTAGCATGACGGAGCAGGAATTTCAGCGTTACACAACTCAACTCAATGAACGAGTCAACTTGATTGGTTCAGGACTCGCTTCAATCGGACTCAAGGCCGCAATGCTCACCACTAAACAACTGATCGAGCTTTACTACTCAACATATAATCCCGAAGAAGCGGTTAAAGAACGCCTGGTCGACATCAATCAGTTGAGCCAACAATATATCGTTCAGCCAAAGGCACCCGCCGCCGAGGGGGCGACCAATGGTTAAATTGCCTTTTCTTAAATTAGGCAAAAAAAAGAAAATAAGCGCCAGCGATAGTTGGTCAATGCCTCCTGAAACTAAAAAAGCCGGGCCTCAAGAGGCTCCTCGTAAACACGGCTGGTTTTCCACTCGGCGCGCTCTTAAAAACGAACAGGAAGTTTTTGAGCGTGGCTTGGTGAATGTGCTCGATTACATTGCGCCGGCCGCTTTTGCCGTTACTCCCCAATATGTTCAACTGGAAAATCTCTACGCAAAAACGCTTTTTGTTTATTCCTACGCCCGCTATCTGAATACCAACTGGCTCTCGCGAATTGTCAATTTAGATATTCAAGCCGACATCTCGATGTTTATCTACCCATTAAATACCGATGAGGTGATGAATGAACTCCGGCGGAAAATCGGCCAACTTCAATCCACTGAAACGATTCAGGCGGAAAAAGGCCAGGTTCGCGACCCTCAACTCCAAACCGCGATTGGCGATATCGAGGTGCTCCGCGACGCTCTGGCGCGTGGCGAGGATCGTCTTTTCCAGTTTGGAATCTACTTTACGATCTATGCGACTAAACTTGAGGACTTAACTACGCTTTCCAAACAGCTCGAGGCGCTCTTGGGAGGACTCCTCATTTATACCAAGCAGGCCTTGATGCAGATGGAGCAGGGTTTTAACGCCTCGTTGCCGCTCGGCAATGACGAGCTTTTGATCAATCGCAATTTGGATACGGCCTCGCTTTCAACCACTTTCCCGTTTGTCAGTTCGGAACTAACCAGTAACGATGGCATTCTCTACGGCATCAATCTACATAACTCTTCACTGGTGCTCTTCGACCGGTTTAGCTTGGAAAACGCGAACTCGGTTGTGTTTGCCGCCTCGGGCGCGGGTAAAAGTTTTGCCGTCAAGCTCGAAGCATTGCGGAGTATGATGTGGGGCACCGACGTGATCGTGATCGATCCGGAAAACGAGTACGAGCGCATCGCCAAAGCCGTCGGCGGCTCGTTTTTGAGCCTCTCGCTCAATTCTAAAGAACGCATCAACCCTTTTGATCTACCCAAAACCGCCCAGTACGAAGAGGGCGAGGATATTCTTCGTTCGGCAGTTGTCAGTATTAAAAACCTGGTCGCGATAATGGTCGGCGGTTTATCGCCCGACGAAGACGCCTTGCTTGACCGCGCCGTCTACGAAGCCTATGCCCTCAAAGATATCACGACCGACCCGCGCACTCACCAAAACGAGCCGCCTATTATGAAGGATCTGCAAAGCATTCTGGCGAATATGACCGGCGCCGAGAGTTTGGTGCGCAAACTTTCTAAGTTTACCGAAGGCACCTTTGCCGGTTTATTTAATCAACGAACAAATATCAATCTCGAGAATGGCTTTGTGGTGTTTTCAATTCGAGATTTAGAAGAACAACTCCGGCCGATCGGCATGTTTTTGGTGTTGAACTTTATTTGGAATCAAGCGCGGTATCAAATGCGCAAACGAATGGTGGTTGTGGATGAAGCCTGGATTTTAATGCGCTACAAAGATTCATCGGATTTTCTTTACTCGTTGGCCAAGCGCGCGCGCAAGTATTTTCTTGGGCTGACGATTATTACTCAAGATGTCGAGGATTTTATTACTTCTCAACAAGGTCGAACGATCGTCAATAACTCGGCAATGCGTTTGCTTTTGCGTCAGGCGCCCTCGGCCGTCGATAAATTGACCGAGGTTTTCAAGCTCACCGAAGGCGAAAAACTAATCTTGCGCGAAGCCAAGGTTGGGCAAGGCATCTTTTTTGCCGGTTCAAATCATGTGGCGATCGAGATAATCGCGAGCTATGAAGAAGAACAGTTGATAACCACCAACCCGGCTGAACTCATGAAAATCCGTGAGGCCGAAGCCGAACGCGCCAAAGCCAAAGCGCCAGGGCAGACCGTGAATACAACTCTATCGAGCGCTTCGATTGCGCCGCCGATGGAGGCTTCAACAGCGCCGCCAAAACATTCAACCCCATCGAACTCGCCTCCGCCTCCGCCCAATTCGCCAAAACAAACATAATCATCGAATATGCTCAAGACGGCTTTTAAATGGCTGATTGCGCTTGGCGCAATCTTATCGGCTCTGCTCGCGCTCTTCCTTTTGCCGATTGCAATCTTTGCCCGCTTCAAACTTCTCTCCGACCCGCCAAACAATGTGAGTTTGATGAGTCCGGGAGGTGGATTGCGCTCCGACTGCCAAGGCATACCAAAAGAATATATTCCCTTCGTTAATGGGGCGGCAAAGATGTACAACGTCTCCGCCGCTCTGCTCGCCGCGATGATGACGCAAGAAAGTAGCGGTTCAGCGGGTGCGGTGAGCAAGGCGGGCGCGCAAGGGTTGATGCAGGTTATGCCAGAGACATTTAATGAGATCAAAAATTCAACGGTGAATGCCGGCACTGCAACTGAACCAAAGAAAATTAAATTCGGAAAAAATGTGAACGGCAAAAATCTCAAAGGTGACGCATTTGATCCTGAAACGTCAATTTATGCTGGCGCTCATTATTTAACAGGTTTATTGCACGATCCAAGGACAAAAGGGAATGAGCGTTTTGCGATCGCGGCGTATAACGCCGGGCCCGGGGCAGTAGACAGCTTCCAAGGCATTCCGCGCGGCGGAGAATACGATGAAACTTGGAATTACGTGAAAAGCATTCATCCTCTTCCGGAAGACGATCCGGATAAATCCGGAGGTCTTTATGGGCGCTACAAGAAATGTCTCGACCAAAACGGCAACCTGCAAAATGCCACCACGAATGCGAACGCCGAGCGTATTCGGCGCGCAGTCGCAAGTGGCGGTTGGAAAGGTCAGCAATATGCCGGAGAATGCTTCATAAATGTCACGAGCAACTTGAGCAAAACATTCAATTGGTCGCGGGGATCAGCTTACGGCCTGCGGCAACCAGGCGTGCCCTCAAAATCCGATTTAGATCAACTCCGCAAAACTCTTGCGAGCAACCAGGTGAACGGCGGCAATCTGCCAATGTGGCACATCGAGTACATCGACGGCAGTAGTGAACACTGGATCGTGGTTTTGAGTGTCGACGAAAACAACAACATTGAATTCTACGACCCCAACGGCGGTTTTATCGATACCAAGCCTTATAATGCTAAAACGCCGAGCGGCGATGCTTTCTTTGGCGGCAACATTAATGGTTATAGATCGGATATTGGTTTTCGCGGCATGGAAGCGGTAATTTCTGGAGTCAAAAATGGTAAATAAAAAGCTTTGGATTCTAGCCGGTGGCGCACCGCTCGTCGCCTTAATACTAACGATAATCGTTTCGGCTTTTCAATCTGATAAAAAAACAACGGAATCCATTCAAATAAGTTCTTCACAGACCCCATCCAATGACCAAGCAATGGCAGAAAATATCGTGAGCTTCACCCCAACTGACACCGGCTTTATAGCTCTTCAGAAAACCGGCAAGGTGATTCAATTAAATTTTGACGACGTCACACAAGAACTTGGCACCATTCCCACGCCTTCTTTCACAAATGTTTTTGTCTCGAGGGATGGAACAAAGGTGGCGGGTCAAAATCGGTCGGTGAACGGCGAGGCGCAAACGTGGCAAGTCTACGACTCAAAAACCGGCAAACTCTTAACAACTTTCGGAGAAGATATTGACGCGCCAGGTTGGTCACCAAAGTCAAATCGGATTTTGTACGCGTACGCGCTCGCAAATGGACGTTACAACTTAAGCATTGCCGACCCAGATGGTGGCAACTGGAAGGCGCTTCGTGAATTGCCCGACGTGGTCGATGCGATCGATTGGTTGCCCAATGAAACTTACGCCCTGCTCACTTTTGGAAGCGGCCGCTTGAGAGTGCTCGATCAGATCGGTTTGAGTAGTTTGAAACGGACGACGCTTGTCGAACGCCTGGTCGATTTGCAAATTTCGCCGCGCGGGAAGTGGATCTTGGTGGCCCAGGCCACCGATGATGAGTTCGATGCGTCGGTCCAACTTTTACTCGCGGCGATTACCGGCGATGGTGTCGGCGAGTTGAAGCCCCTGTCTTTAACGCCTGATCTACGCTTTATGGCCTGGGATCAAGATGAAAAAACGCTTTTAGCGCTCAATTTAGATGAACAAACTCTTGTGCGTTATTCAGTGAGCGACGGAACGCAAAAAATAATCGAGCTAACGAGCGACCAAAAAAACGCTCTCATCGATACATACCAAGTGCTTGGTTTTTATGGCCAAAATCTTTGGGTTTTTGCTAATTCCGCGATTGTTTCGGTAAAAATTGAGGAATAAAAAAGAGGACTCGCGCCGGAGTCCTCGAAAAAAAATTGACTTGCGCTAGAGCGAGCCGTAACGGACGGAGACCGGTACAATCAGCTCCCACGATGGGAACTTGCCGCGAAGTTCCTCATCGACCTCCGCCTTCCTATACCACCGCTCGGGCTCGCGTGAGCCCTGAAAACAATAGCTCACGCTAAAAGAGAAATAGACCATGTCGTTGCTTGGGGCAAAAATTGCCGCACGGTAGCGATCACCGCTACCCTCATAAATGGCGACGTATGGATTCCATTTCTGGCCCTCGCAAACGCCAATGTAGGCACTGGCATAGATCGGCAGGCGTTTACTCCGCGCCCAAGCGACAAGCGCTTTGTGGGCGTCTTCCCAACCACCCAACCGATGATCAAAAAATCGCCGGGCATCGCCCTTTTCGGCCGCGGCGATCATCTTGCGAACGATCGCTCGAGCGCGCTCTTCTTCGCTGAATTGATTACCCGGAATCTCGATCTTCGGCTTCAATGGCGCATCTTCTACGCCAGATTGATATTTCTCAAGGTCGATCTTCCGACCAGCACCATCACGAATATCGTGAAACATCGACGTTACCTCTGCGACAATGTACTCGATACTCGCCGGTTTGCGCCTCGAGAGTGTTAAGAGCAACTGCCTGGTTTGTTGGCCAAACTTTGGCGTAAATAGGACCGAGAGCCTTTGTTTGCCACCTCCGAGAGGAGTGAGATGATAACCGGTAGGCTTCTCAATCTCATTCGCCCATTCAACCAGGCGATCGGAATCCTTGGGTTCTAAAATCTTTCCCAATTCTTCCAACCTTCCTTGTTGCGCCAGACCAACCATTTTCTTATACAGACCAACGGCCTCGCTCCAACTATATGGCTTTATGCCTTTGTTGAGGCGCGCGTTGTACACCTTCGCTGGCACGATCGAGAAGGTATTGAGGATCGCCCCCTGATCCTTAAAACGATCCCGCTCACTACCTTCCTGGATAATACGAGGCGCCGCCTCGACTTTAATTCCAGCAAGCTTGCGCTCCTTGATTCGCAAGATCACCACCTTGCCAGTTTGCTCATAGCATCGCACCCGGCAATCCGGCACACGCACTCGGCCGTTCTCGTCATATTCGGCAAATGCGTTCGGGTGATCTTTGATGAGCATTGTCCACCGGATCGCCCATTCGGCCTCGCCATTCGCCCAATTTTGAAGCCGAGTGCGCTCAACGCTCAAACAATTCGGGTGAATATACTGCCCACCCTCACCTTGACGAATACGAACAATGGCCTCATAAAGCCACTTTCGCATTTCGTCGCTTTCCCTAATCGAATCGATCACGGCCCAGGCCGGCATCGACGCAATCACCAGCATTACCAGGACATTGAGACATCGGCGCATTTGCGCCACCTCCTTCTTTTATACTAATTTTCAAGGAACGAACCCGGAAGGGTAGCAAGATTACCCTCCAAAAACAAGTATAACGCGAAAAAATGCTATACTTTTAGCATGTTAAATGAATACTGAGGAGCCTTTGAGATTCTAGCGGAACAAAAATTTATTGAACAAGTTCAGATGGTATATTAGATGTGGAGGGGTTGAATGGCAGGCGAAGAACTCGATCAGTTTGACGAAAATGAACCGGCAGACGAAGAGCTTGAAGGCGAAGATGAAGGCGCTGGCCCGCTTGAACATGCTCAAGAAGCCGGGCGACTGATTGGACGCTTTAGTAAAAATAAAGCCCAGAAAGTTGGCGAAACCGCCGCCAAAACAGCTGACGCCGCTGGCAAGGCCAAACAGGTCAAGGGCTTATTTTCAACACTAGCGACTGCCGTGCGCACCGGCACGATTGCCGAAGGTGGCGTGATTGCGTTTTTAGCTACGGCCTGGCCATATATTCTTGGCGGCCTGGCAATTATTGCTACCCTCATCGCTCTCGGCATTTTAATGTATGCGTTTTTGGGGGGTGGCGGTTCAACTCCAGCTGATCCTGTTGAAGCCGCCGAACCGATGGATATGGATATGTTCAAACTCGCCGACTGCTTAAACGCCGAACGAAAAGATTTAGAAGAAACGAACGAGCCTCTGCCGCCAGAGTGCATTAAGTTACTGGAAGGAACAACTGATGAGCCAGGCGAACTCAAAAAAGCGCTGGACAAAATCGACTTGGCGCTCAAAAGCGTTGAAGGCGAATACGATGATTCTCAACAGGCTGAAAAAGACAAAGTGCGCGCCGCGCTGGAAAAAATGAAACAAGAACTTCAGGCCATCAACCCGCGCGCGCCTTATAACGAAATTAAACCGCATCTTGTTGAATACGAGAAAGCGCGGCAAGAGTTAATAAAAAACTACGGCGGCACAAATGGCGCAAAGGTCTTGAAGATAGCTAGGGAATATAATATTGGGAGGTTTAAGGAAGCTACACAAGAAACATGCGCTCTGGGTAAAAATTGCTACTCGCATGCACGAGCAGTCTATGATATCGCTGGGATGAAAACCCCGCCTCCATCGACTGGGTCTGGCTATAGCTCAAGGATCACCACTCAACCTAAGCCGGGTTACATTATGGATTTGGATCTTGATCATGCGCCAAGAAAAAGCAATGATAATGATGGCGCAGACCACACAATTCTTTTTGATCATGAAGAAATCGTAAACGGCCAAAGAGTCTGGCGGTTTTGGCATGCTGACGCCTCGAATGAATGGGTGTACACCGATGGTCCACCAGGCGATAAAAGTCGACGCGGACCTTATCTGCCGGACACAGAAGGCTTGCCAGTTCATATGTGGAAACCTGTGCCAAAATGATTAAAGAGCGCCCGCGGGCGCTCTTGATAGAATCAATCGTCAAACCTCCCTTTATACAAGTTATGCTCAAGCTTGTGAAGATGCCACAGAGCATCTTCAAGTTTTTTGTATGTGCGACTAATGATGATATTACTTATATCACGAGGATCATAAGGCCAATAGTTAACAGAAACAATGACGGGTTTCCCCTTCATCATTATGACTATACTGAGATTATACTGTCCCTCGTTTTGAATGCAAAGCATTTGTTGCTTTTGCCGAGTGACCATATACATCCTATGGACAGGCTGACCAATGAGGCCTGTCAGTTTGGATCGCTCCGCTTTTGGTAGGCCCAGGGCGTCAGGTGCCTGACGGCCAGTGAGAACATCAAGCCATAATTTTTTGACTTGGTCGGAGTAAACTTGACTTCGACATCCGTTAGTCAACCAATCGTTCGCCCGCTCGATGTAATTGATTGATCCATCGATAAAGCTCGGTTTAGTGGTCCAATCAACGATGGTGCCTCTGAAACTTAATAATGCCAAGGCGCCAAGTTGCATATTATAGACTAGCGTCATTTGGTAACCATCTGGACCGACTACAGCGCCACAGGATCCATATGTCGGAGGTCGCCATTTATATAACACCTTGCGCAATCGATCGATTGACCGATCCTCCGAATGCTCGATTGGAGCGAGTGCAATCAACGCAGAGGGATTTAATAAAGCACTAGGGGGAGCATGCACTTGACGCGCTGGTGGGCAAAGATATTTGTCATAGCCTTCATCGCCCCAAAACTTAAGTTCGAGATAAAGTCGATCATCGCGCGCAGACTTACGAGGCCGAAGCTTATTTGACGTTGAATCCGCTTCATAAAATTGAGCAATCGACCCATTCACAGCGAGTGCCTGGAAATCATCCCAGGCACCAACTTCTTCCGAACCGCCGATGCGACCGCCGTACCAATGAAATCCGGGCATGAGTTGAACAGTCGGAGCAAAACGCTCAAAGACTTCTTTGACTTGGGCGGGATCAGGATATCGCGCGTGTACCGGAGCCCCAAGTAACAAGAGCATGACCACAACTTCAAACAAATTTCGCACTGACCTCTTCCTCCTTCATGATTTTATTTTTCCCTATTTGGAAAGGTGAGTTGTGATTATACACAGCAACCCAGACAAAAACCAGATTGCCGATACTAAGCATTTGGCTTATATTGAAAAGGATTGCACAGGAGGGAATGGGTGCGAACATTTGGTAATGCAAAAAAAAATAATCGCGTGGTCGCGCTGGTGTTTCTCAAGCGCGCGGCGACATTTTTCTTGCTTTCTTTATTGCTTTTGCCAATCAATTTCCCGCTCTTAAATGCGTTCGCGGCGCCGCTCGAAACAGGTCAAATCCAAAAGGTCGCGGCGCCGCCCACTCTCGATGAGCTAATCAAGGGAGTGAGCGAAAGTTCGAAAAAACTCAATCTGATTGCTCAACCTGTCCGCCGCTTGAAGATCAACGGCGTTGATAAGTCTCAATTCGATGCGTATTTGCAACTTGCGAAGCTTTTTGAAATCGACCCCAAAGCGGCGGAAAAATTTACAAAAACCGGCGAAATCGATCTGCCGGGCGAAGTCAAGGGCGCTCTCCAACTCGATCGGCTTTCTGTTTACGATCGAAGATTGATTCGGTCAATTATTCATCAGGTAACGCCGACTGCGTTTGGCGGCGCGGGGCAAGAGTTCTTAAACGTTAAACGCATTACCAAAGGTCATCGCACTGAAAAACGCCGAGAAAGTGACGAAACGATTCCGCCACCCGATGAAGATCGTAAAGAAACGCCCCACTTTTCCGACCGCGGCGCCGCCGCCGATGTGAGTGAAGTTGATTATCTGCGCGGCACCAAGTTCACAATCGAAGCCAAACAAGATCTCGGCTCGCTCGTTGGCGAGAAAAAAGAGGAAATTAAAGACATTGAGCACCTGCCCCTCAAACCGATTGAGGTAAAATGGCAAGAAAAACCGCGAGGCCAAGGCGGACAAGGGAGTCCGCTGGCACTACCAGGCCAAGGGCAAACCCAGGGCACGATGCCCTCATTGAATAAGCAAAGTCCATCAGGTCAAGGTTTAAATAGTTTCCTCGCCGCCCTAATGAAAACTATTATCGATGGCCTAAATGAGGCTGGCGCCGAGGTGGATGGCGAAGCTCTCCAAAAATCAGTGGGGAATTTTAATAACATGGCCGATCTCGCCAAGCAATTAGGCGAAGGTTATATGGGAGAATTGTTTGAGACTGAAGAACGTTTATTCACTGGCCCAAATGGCCTGCGAATTACCGGTCAAAATGCCCTTGAACGCGGCACGAATGGTCAAATTCCCGCCTTTGCTTTTTACGGCGAGACGCTCGATGAATTCTATAGAAACACCGGTCGTGAAGTGACTAGCCGAACCTTAAGTTTGCCGCCAGGCGCCTTAATCGGCAACACCTCAAAAGAAGTCATTACGAATGCCGGCGAACGCTTCTGGGAGGTGGCGATCGGCGACCTGCCTCTTGGCACGCTCGATGGCGTTCAGCAAAGCGACCGCGCTGATTTGGAACGCCGGGTCGGCCGCGGCTTGGTAGCCAAACTCTATAACCTAGACGTAGGAAGTTTGCCACTCAATGTCAGTAGTAATGATTTTCAAGCCGCGCTCGGCCTTGCCTGGCCAACGATTGAAGCCGACCCTCAACTGACAGGCAATCAACTGGGCATTCCAGGCGTTAATAGCGTCGAGGCAATTAAGCAATCGCCCGATGAGTGGTTGCGCTTAATTGGCGTTGAGGTGTTGAAAACAGTTGAGGCGTATCATCCTGCGCGGCGCGATGCGGCCTTTAATCTAGAATCTCGGCCAACGCTCGATACTTTGCCGGAAGGCAATGGTTCGGACAAGGCCCGCACTTTACTCGAGGCGTACGAATTTAAGCCACAGGCTAAAACACTCCTTGAAGATATTGTTACTACGAACGTAGATTTTTTGACGACGTTCGCATCGGACGATGAACTGCGCGGTTGGCTCTTAGATAACGCCTACATTAAAGGCAGTGACCCAAATAAAGCGCAATTAACCGATCGACTCCTTGCCGCCGATGCAACTGCTTTCTATGACACTGGTGTTGAGGCGCTCGCCAAAGGCATGGCGATCGATAACGACACGCGCGAGCGAATTCGCAAGTACCTGCGGGAGGGTGCTTTGCCCGCGCTCACCGAAGTGGCTCTCGACCTTGATACCCTCGCCCAAAAAACTGGTTTTCAAAATCGCGCCGAGTTTGACGCGGTCTTTCGCTACGACGCGCCAGCGCTTGCTTTTGAGTACGTGGGGCGCTTGCGCGTCCTCGCAGTCTTTGCCGCGTCTCCCGAGGAAGCGACAAAATATTCAACCCTGGTCGTACCAACTAAAGATGAATTGATTAAACGCCTGGAAACACTTAAAAAAGCGGGCGACAAACTGCGTGCTGAACGCACATTGCGCGAAAAAACTGACGCGGCCCTCGTTGCGATCGATCACATTTTGGTTGATCTCAATGCTCGAGGCGGCATTCTTGGCAGCCGAATGTACGAACGCTGGAGCCAAGACTTGGCGATCATTGCTCAAGCGGGGCAAGCGGCTGTCGACGTCGCTGATACTAAGACACTTCGCGCTTATTCGCTCGCTTATGGCGCGCTTTTCGGTGAAAACGGCGCCGACGCTTTCGCTATTCAAGATCCGCGTTTGCCAGCGCCAAATTCGTATTTCATGAATGAAATCCTCTCAAAAGTTTTTGCTGAAAAAATGAGCATGAACGAAGCGACCGAACGCATTGGCGGCGAGCTCTATGACACCGCCCTTGGTCTTGAACTAAATACGTTTTATCCCTTTAATGCCGAAATTCGGGATTCACTCAACGAACGTGATATGAATAAAGTCGACCGGTTGATTAAAAACTTTGCCAAGACTCAACTGGCGCCGCTCAAAGAAGCGATTTTCATTGCCGATCGCCTGCTGGCCGATTTAAGTCATCCTCTCAATCTCAATCCGGAATACTTAGTGCGTTCGGTTTTTCAAGGCGCAGGTTTAACGACCGATCTAGGTTCTCTCATTCTGGATGCCGGTTTCGATCTCTCGCCGAGTCGATCGCTGACTAAACTGTTCCGCAACACGCCTTTTTCGCCACAAGCCGCCGATGAATTCTTCAAATCTCTCGGGCTGAACAAGATCGAAAAACTGATTACCGGTCTGGATAATATCTCGCTGGATATCGATGGCGATGCCTACGAGCAGATGCTCTATGGCTATATTAGCCAAAAGCTTGGGATCCAAGTGACGCCGGATGGAGTGGAATTCAACGATCCGATTCGCTTCATCGAGACAGTGAGTGGCCGAAGCGTTGGCGCGCTCTTGCAAGAATACGGCGTCAAAGGAGTGACCAACGCTGATCTTAATCTATTTATTAAAGGTCAAATTTTCGATTTCGATTCTAAATTCTGGAAAGACCAGCAGTATCTTGATCGGTTTGAGCAGATCGGCAAGTCGGCTTTCCCTCAGTTGCCGAGTGGAATCGCTCGCGCCCTTTTCGATAAAAATACGACGCCCGAACAACGTGAAAAATTCTTTAAGGATGTGCTCAAAGGCGAGATCAAACAACAATTAACTTCGGATAACATTAAGAATGTTTTCGGCATTGAGAGTGGCGCGTTGGCTGGCGGTTTAAGCGGGGCCGTGGACATTCTTTTGAGCGATAAAACAGGCGCGGAAAAGGCCGCGGCAATGGAAAACCTTGGCAAGGATGTCGCCGATGCCTTTACTCAAGAAAAATTCGGCGTCTCGATTAAGTGGATGTTCGATGACACCTTGACTGACAAGGAAAAGGCTAAGGCTGGTCTTCGGACAGCAACTCGAGCTTTGAATTTAGACCCATCGATTGGCCAGCTCGCTGAAAACGCCCTGGATCTCATGTTCACGGAGAACGCCCTCGACACCAATACGCCTGAAGGACGAAAGCAAATGGCCTCGCTCATCCAAGCCGTGGGCAATGCCGCCGGCGTACCACCCCAATATAGCGCGATTGCGGCGGGTTTTGCCACTGGCGATTCCGGCGCTACGATGATCGCTTTTGCCGGTGGGCAATTTGACAGCTTCTTGCGAGAAAATGGGATTGTCGGCGTCGGTTTTCAAGATTTTTATCAAGCCTTTGCCGGCCCGAGCGAGAGCGTTTTAGGGTCAATTCGCGCCGAAGCCTTTAATGAGCTGAAAGATGGCATCAACGCCGGCAACACCTATTTTGGCCCCGACGCTGACTGGCCAACTCTGGAACAAATTAATAATCCCGATCGGAGTCAAACCTCGCTCTTGGGACCAGATGGCGAAGAACTTCCCATCACGGACGGCGAAGCGGATTACTACGTAATGCGCTTCAACGACCGCGTCAAGCAATGGCAGGAAGAGAAGCAACAGAAGCTTATGTTTGCTCTTGTCGACAGTGGCCTGACGCGCGCCTTAAGCGAACGGGTGCCCGGCTTGAGCATGCAAGGCTTTACAAAGGCGATGACTCAAGGCACTTTCGATCAACAATTTACCGCAATGGGTAAATTGGTCGCCGGCATTAGCGGGAGCAAAGATGCCGCACTGATTTTAGGCGGCGTCGAGGTGGCAAAAGATCTATATAACTTCTTTGGCTCGGACAAGGATCTCACTAAGGTTTCAGCGGCCGGCTTGAGTCAGCTTGACAGTTGGCTTTCAAATGCAACGGGCGTGCCCTTGCCGCCCGGGGTCAGCGGTAGCCTGCTTGCCTTTGTCAAAACTGGGAGTCTCTCGCAGGATGTTTTAGATGCCAACGGCAAACTCGTTGCCAAATCATTCGAGTCCCTTGTCAGTTCCGACCTAACCATCGCCTACATGGGCGGTTATATCGATAGAATAGTCGGCTTGCCAGCCGGGAGTACCTTTGGGTTATATCAAGGATTCCAAAATTTGGCCGCCGCCCAAGATGCTTATCAACTGGCGCAAATTCAAGCTCTGGCGATGCCAACCGATAATTTAGGCATGATTGAAGGACTTACAACATCGGTCGCAGATGCTCAAAAAGCCCTTCAAAATCTTCAGATGGCGCAGGCGAGCTTGGTGAATCTTGGGGTTGGCCTCGCGCTTGGTAGCACCTTTGCCAAACTCGATGCCCAACTTGGTTTGCCAAACGGACTGACGCAGATGCTGGTCTCAACGGCAATCTTTACCGCGATGGTGCCTGGCATTGGCCTTGCCACGCTCGCCCTAAATGTGTTCTTACCCTTCCTCGCACCCTTCCTGTTGGGCTCACTTGGCTTAGGCGGCTTTCTTGGTGGCAGTCAAAAACGCGTCGAAATTCTCTGGAGCCGTTATACCGATCTCTGGCCCGAAGAAGTCCCGTATGATTTTAAGGATAAGGATAACCCTAAAGTCGGCAAGGAAATCGCCTTTGCCAAAGAATTGCCCATCGGCGTCTTCCGTGGCACTTCGGAGCAAGCCTTTATGCTGGGCGCCGAAGAAGCGGCAAACCATAAACTTGAAATTTTCGTGGGCAATCTGTTACACATGGCCGACGATTTGAAAGACGATAAGATGACGCCGTCCCAAATTTGCTCGCACAAACGCGATCATGGCTATGCTTACGAATATCTTTTTGACCGTGTCTGGGGCACGGGTGTAACCGGTTCTTATTTCGAAAACATTAAAAGAGAAGAGGGGCGCAAAGGTTACTGTTATGACGAACCTGGCAAGCCACCGCTTTTGGCGGAGTGGTTGCATTGGCAGTATTAGTGAATAAAAAGTGCAAATAATTATGAAAAATACGCGAATTTGGCTACTTTCAGGTTTAGTCTTGCTTTTGATTGGCGGGGTGATCTTTTTCTTATTCTTCTGGAAAGCCACTTTGAGTGTTAGTCCAACACCGGCCGAGGCGCAAGTAAGCGTTGGAGACGCGCTTGGAATTGGATCGCTTACGACCAAGCTCTCGCCAGGCGAATCTAAAGTGATGGTCTCGCTTTTAGGCTATCTGCCCTATACTCAAATACTCGAGCTCAAAACAAACGAAAAGCGGTCGCTCGAAATTGAACTTCGCAAACTCCCCATTCCTCAAGAACTGATCGGGGACCGCATCCAGTATCTCGCGCTCGATGCCGAGCGCGAATCGCTTCTTTACCTCAATGGTGGCACAAAAACCATTGAGCGACTCTTTTTAGAGAATCTACTCGAACCCAGGCACGATTCAATCACGCCGGCGCGTTTTGGCGGGATTACCGAGTTCGTCTGGTCACCCAATCGTCAACTCGCTTTTTTTAGAGAAGGCGACGCACTCAAACAATACGACTTTCACCGTTACGATCTGACCAACCAAACAACCAAGGATTGGCCGACTGGCATTGGTTCAATTGACTGGCGCCCAGATGGCGAGAAAGTAGCTTATTACTATGAACCGGGCGGCGGTGAAAAATCACTGATTCGAGCCAACAAAGACAATGGCGAGCTTGAACGAATCTTTAACTTCCAATCGACCGATATCAGCAATCCAACCTTGTTTTGGTCGCCTGATGGCAAAAAAATCGCAATCTTAACTCAAAAACTCTACATTTTCGACGTTTTTTCCAAATCCCTGGCCGAGCTTCAAACCAATGGCTCTGTCAAAGAGGCGCGTTGGCTACCCACGAGCGACCGTTTGCTTTACCAGGAAAATAATGGTCGGCTGACCGTAATTAATTTGGAAAACCAGCGCACTGAATTAAGTCTTAATGGCTCGGTTGCGGATTGCGCCTTTTTCGCCGACGGAAGCGCCCTTGTCCACGCAAGCGGCTCGGGGCAAATAGCCGAATTCATAAAAGTTGCTTTTGATAACTCCGTCCAAACACCCTATCTTTTTGATGCCGCGATCACCGAACTCGCGCCAACAAACTTATTACTCGCTCCCGATGAAAAAACACTTTTCTTTACCAGCAATGGCAAACTCTATGCCTTAGCGCTCGATGATGGGATATATGCGAGCGGTGGACAATAGAACCAGTTCTAGCAAACAAATGTATTTTGAGACTATCCTCAGAAAAATTGGCACGGTTTCACGCTTGTGAGTGGGAACAATTTTTGAGGACTAAGTGAATGAGCCGCTGGAGCGAATGAGCGTGTCGAAAAATACATTCGCTTTCTATTACCCACCGCTTGCTATTCTTTTATTCATAACTTTCAAAACGAAACTTAATCGTTTTTATGAGTGGCTCGCCGAGACGCGTGTTAATGGCCGCAATAATTTCGGGTACCTGGCTTTCAATTAGATACCGCTCGACCGGCGTTTTGATAACGGCAATTAATCGACCCTCGCGAAATGATTTAATCGTCAGCCGACCCTCGGCAACCTCATTGGCAATCGCAACAATTGACGCCGCGTGAAGCTGGCGACTAATTTTATGACGCGTGTGAAAACTTCCTAATTCATCTTTCACCGATTTAAGCGACATGAGCCGGCTTCCGCTCAAAACTCAACTCGAAAATCTGGGCACGTTTGGCAAGCGCGGGACTAATGAAAGCGGCGTCGGTAGCGGTAATCATCACTGGATGAGCTGGAATGAGCTTTTCAAGCGCCTCAGAGCGCGCGCGATCAAGTTCGGAGAACATATCATCGAGCAAGAGTATGATCTGATCGTCGCGCACCTTCGATTCGACAAACTCAAGCTCGGTTTCTTTGAGCGCCAGCAGAAGACTCCTTTGTTCGCCGCGCGAGGTCGCCACCGAGGCTTCGTAACCATCGACTTTGAATTGCATATCATCCCGATGCGGTCCAAGGGTCGTTGCCCGATTTTCCCGGTCGCGGTCGCGAGCGGCAAGGAGGTGCTCCTCATATCGGTCTGGATCAGAAATCGTACTCTGATAGTTAAGAATGATCGATCGCCGGGAATCGATCGCAACTCGATTATAGTTCTCGCCCAAACGAGCGGCCAAAAAATCTATAAGGGCATGCCTCTTTTTAAGCAAAACCCGACCCTCTTGAGCTAGAAGTATCTCCCAGGGCTCAAGGGCGCGCCCATTGGGCTCGGTTAACGCGCGCAGAAGCGCGTTGCGCTGTTTGAGCGCGTGTTGGTAGCCAACGAGACTGGCGGTATAGGTTGGGTCGGTGCCGGCCAAGATCATGTCAAGATATCGGCGTCGCCCTCTTGGGGCGCCTGTAATTAGTTCCACAAGTTCGGGCGAAAATAGGACGACGTGAAAGAGCCCGATCGAATTGAGGGCCGAGATTAGTCCGCCGTTGTGCTTAGCTTGCTTGGTAAAAGTTTGACCAAAAGTTGAAACCACCCGTTCAATTTTCAGTTCCGACAGTTCAAGACGCGCTCGCGCCGTGTCACTTTCCCAACCGATTAACTCTCGATCGTGAAGAGTGCGATACGATCGGCCAAGACTTAAATAATGGACTGCTTCCAAAAGTGTCGACTTGCCAACTCCATTCGGCCCTAAAATCAGTGAAATCGGCTTAAAGTCAAGCTGAAGTTCCTGAAAACGCCGAAAGGCTGTCAACTCGAGAGTGAATTGTGCCATTATTGAGCATCAACTCGAAGCGGCATAACTAGGCTTAAATAATCGGTCTCACCCTCGGGGCGGAGTACGCCCGGTCGATCGGTGCCGGCCAACTCGAGTTTAATTGTATCCGTATGAATTACATTGAGAGCGTCTAAAAGAAACTTGGCATTAAAAGCGATCTCAACAGGGTCGCCGGCGACTTCGGCTGGCGCCGTCGCCTGGTTCTTGCCAACGGCACTGGAAACAGCGGTGAGGCGAAGCATTTCAGGCGCCTTAGCGGCTAACCGAACTTGGTGAGAGGCGTCGCGCGCAAATAAGCTCGCCATTCGCACCGCGGCGATCAACTGGCTCCGTTCAGCAGTTATTGTTGTGGCCGATTTCACTGGAATAATCTGCCGATAGTCGGGAAATGTGCCTTCGATCAGACGAGAAACGACTTGGGTTTGATCAAACTCAAGCGAGAGCTGATTTTCAGCGAGCGAAAGTGTCACTTCTTGCTCGGAGTCAGGCAGAATGCGCCCAAGCTCGATCACGACTCGTGCCGGTAAAATCGCCGCCATCGGTTTATTTAAGGCTTCCGCGAGCTTCAATCGTTTCTCCGCCAATCGATAAGAATCGGTGGCCGCAAGAACAAGTTCACGCTCACTGGCTGAAAGATACAGGCCGTTTAACACCGGCCGAGCGTCATCGATCGCGGCGGCGAAAACTGTGTCTTGTAAAGCTCGCCTTAAAATCATTGCCGGCACCCGTATGTTGGATTTAGCGCTTGGCGCCGGAATTGGGGGAAATTCAGACGGATCAAGCCCATGAATCACCGCTTCGTAACGATCTGAACGGAGAGTCGCTTCAGTCCCTTTGAAACTAAAAGTCAGGGTGGCATCAGTATTACTGGTTACAAAATCCACCAAAAGGCGAGCGGGGAGGGTGATCGCTCCTTCTGTTTTAACTTTGGCGCCAATAAAGGTAATCACTCCTATTTCTAAATCAGTTGCGGAAAGTTTTAACTGCCCAGATTCCGCCGAGAGATAAATATTAGCTAAAATCGGGAGAGAAGATTTAGTTGTCGCAACCCGACTAACGATTTGCAGGCCCCGATTAAAATTTTCCTGCGTAATGATGACTTCCATATAATTACTTTAGATATAAGAATTTGTATTAGTAGTAATAAGGCCTGTGGATTGGTGGATTAATAGAAGAAAACCGTGTGGATAATCTGGGGATAAATGGAAAATTTTTGGGGAATAAGTGTTGAAGAATTGGGGAAAAACTTGAGTGGTTAAAAGTTTTCCTCTTTGTGCGCACTTCTATTCCCCAGCCTTGTCCCCAGTCAATTCGCGTAGAGTTGTTCTTTGATCGAATTAATTTCGCGTTGCAGTGTATCGTTTCGAGTCGCGAGCTGGTGTTCGATTTTGTGGACCCCGTGCATGATTGTCGTGTGATCTTTACCACCCAGCATCTTGCCAATTTGAGGGTACGAGTAGCCAAGTTCGTAGCGCAGGATATACATTGCGATCTGGCGAGGATAAACAAATTCTTTGAGGCGGCGTTTGCCAAGAAGTTCTTCCATCTCAAGAGAGAAAAATTCAGCAGTTGTTTGGAAAACCTGGTCAATTGAGATTTGTTTGCTCCGCAGATTAGCGCCCGTCTGGCTAAGAATTCGTTCGACGAGCGAAGTTGAGGGGGCGACGTTGTATAGCTCGCAGTGCACGATCACGCTGTTCAGCGCGCCCTCGAGATTGCGGATATTGCTTTGAACATGCTGGGCGATGTACTCAATGATTTCAGTCGGCAATGTGAATGATCTTTCTAGGCATTTGTGTTTCAGAATTGCCTGGCGGGTCTCGAAGTCGGGTGACTGAATGTCGGCAACCATCCCCCAGCCAAAGCGAGAGGAGAGACGGGGCTCGAGTGACGGAATCGATTGCGGTCGCATATCGGAAGTCATAACGATTTGCCGGTTGGTTTGATGCAGAGTGTTAAAGGTGTGAAAAAATTCTTCCTGTGTTCCCTCTTTGCCGGAGAGAAATTGAATGTCATCGATGAGTAAAAGATCGGCGTTTCGGTAGCGTTTTTTGAAGGCATCGAGCTTCTTGGCTTGGAGAGCCTCAATGAATTCAGAGGTAAATTTTTCACAGGAAGCGTAAAGGACAGTCTTTTTGGGGAAATGTTTTTTTATCTCATTGCCGATTGCTTGCAGAAGATGGGTCTTGCCGAGTCCGACTCCACCATAAAAATAGAGCGGGTTGTACTTAACAAGCCCGGGCTTTTGAGCGATGGCAGTGGCCGCGGCATGTGCCAGGCGATTAGAATTACCCACGATAAAGGTTTCAAAGGTGTGATTTGCATTGAGGCCGGTTATGACATCCGCGCTGGCTTGCGTTTGAGTTTGCGCGATCGTTTCGAGAGTGGCGAGCTGTTCAGTGGTTCGAATGTCACTATTCGATTCTTTTTTGGGCGCGCGATTAGGTGATTGGGCTGAAGAGACTTGGTATTCGACGCGACGCAGACCTGGGTAAAAACGTTTCAGGGTTTCTAAAATTTCAGAGTGATATTTATCTCTCAACCATGATCTGGCGAAAGTGTTCCACACTCCAATGACCACTTCCTCGTCGGTCACATCGACGATCCGGCTGTTCTTAAACCAAGTCTTATAGTTGGCCTTCGAAAGGACAATCTCCAACTCTCCAAGAACGATTTGCCAGACTTTGGCGGGATTTTCAACAGTCTTCAATTGAACCCTCCTTGTCTTGTACTTTACGACCATACGTTAGTTATCCACAGAGTTCAAGTTTTGGATCAAGAAGGATTTGATTATTGTTTTTTATTAATTTTCTCCTTGAAATATTCCACAAATATACACTGGCAAAAATAACCCACATACGACTTGTGGAAAACATGTGGATAGAAAGTGGAAAATTTTTTACTTATTTCTTTTTAATTCGAACCGCAACGTGTGGCTTGGCAATTTCAGGGTGGACGCGTAAGAGCCAGGATTGTTGGATAACTGAAAACAAGGTGGTCACAACCCAATAGAGGGCGAGGGCCGCTGGCAGAGTGCTTGAGATGAAAACTGTGAGGAGCGGCATTAAATAAGTCATGCGTTGGCCGATCTGTTCGGTGGCTTCAGTGGTCGGGTCGGTAGATTTTGTTTTAACACGGCCGCGGAGCATCTGCCAAGTTTGCAAAAACTGCAAGCCGCCAGCGATTAAGCCAAGAATTAGACTCGGAGCCTCAAGGCTAATGCCTAAAAACATAGTTTCCAGCGCTGTTGGCGTTGGCACAAAGCTGTATAGAAGGTTAAAGTTGTCGGGGTGGATGCCATTTAGAACCACGCGGTAGAGAATTAAGAGAATTGGGAGTTGAATTAAAATTGGCAGACACGAGCCAAAAGGATTGACGTTGTGTTTTTGGTACAAGGCCAACATCTGGCGATTCAACTCCTCGGGCTTATCCTTGTAGTCGGCGCGCAGATTATTGATTTCCGGTTGAAGCGCTGTCAGTTCACGCTGGGCGCGGAGGGCTCGGGCTGAAGATGGGACGAGCATGAGCCGAACAACAACCGTCAGACCGATAATTCCAGCCGCAAGATTCTCGCCTGGCAGGATTGAGATGAAAAAGAAGAGTAAATTAAAAAGTGGCTGATAAAACAGCGTTGTGGACAGTGACTTGATTGTTTCGATCATTGTTCCTCACATTAACCAAGCCAGCGACTTACTTCAAGGACGGAAGCGGGTCGGCGCCGCCTTGATGCCACGGATTGCACCGCAGGATTCGTCCGCACCCCAACCACGCTCCGCGGAGCAACCCAAAACGCTCAATCGCCTTAAAAGTGTAACTCGAACAACTCGGCTGAAATTTGCAGTACCCGGCCGGGTAGAGGGCGCGCAACCAGCCATGATCAGGTGAAAAAGTATGTTGATAAAAGCGAATTACAAGAAGAGCAAGCGAACGCATAATTAATTCAGCAAATTATTTTTTTTGAGCAGTTTTTCCAGATCGTCTTTGAGGCGCGCAAAAGTCAGAGTGGGCATGACTGATTGACGCGCCGTGTCTCGATGTTTAGCCGTCGCCACTTGAATTGTGCGCGGGAGGAGTTGAATAATTAGGTCAATTCGTTCAAGGGCAGGATAGAATTCGCGCAGAATCGATCGCACTTGTCGCTTCAATAAATTTCGTCGCACCGCTTTAGTTGAGAGCTTGCGACTTGTGATGATTGCGATTCGGGCGCCCACTCGTTGACTTGCTAGCCAATTTAGACGAAAAAAATCACTTCGGGCTGAACGGCCGTGTCGATAAATGCGCGCAAAGTCACGCGCGTTTGAAAGGCGAGCGCTACGCGACAACAACAAGACGCTCCCGCCCCTTGCGCATCCGGCGTTTCAGAACGAGGCTTATTCCATTTTTGCCGGCGCGCTTCATCTCATTTTTTCGGGCGAAAAAACCATGCTTTTTAGCTCGCGCTCGATTTTTTCTCTTGGTGCGTGGTAACATATCTGTGCCTTAATGATGGGGCTAGTATAAGGTAAGTTTTTGATTCTGTCCACTCATGACCAAGTTAACCGCTCAAGGTGTAAAAATCTCACTGAAAGCTAAAGCCTCACCCGAAAAGGCCAAAGCATCGGCTTGGTTTTTCAAAACCGGCAAGGGGCAGTACGGGGAGAACGATAAGTTCAACGGCGTCACGGTTCCGGAACAACGCAAGGTCGCCCGTGCGTTCCGCGACTTGCCTTTGAAAGAAATTGCAAAACTGCTTGAAAGCTCGATTCATGAACATCGCCTGACAGCTCTTTTGATCCTTGTGCGCCAATATCAAGGCGATGGTGAGGTGGAGCGGGCAAAGTTGGTTAAGTTCTATCTCGTCCACCTTGATGGGGTGAATAATTGGGATCTCGTTGATTCGTCCGCTCCATATATTCTTGGCGATTGGTTGATTCGGCATCCTAAGGAACGTTTGACGCTCAAGAAACTTGCGGCCACAAAGAATCTCTGGCGCGAACGAGTTGCGATTGTGGCGAGCGGCGCTTTGATAAAATCAGGTCAGTTCGCGGAGACTTTGGCGCTGGCTAAGCAATTTCTCACTCACTCACACGATCTTATTCACAAAGCGACCGGTTGGATGTTGCGCGAAGTTGGGAAGCGCGACAAGACAACGCTCACAAGATTTCTTGATGACCATGCCCCAACAATGCCTCGCACCATGCTCCGCTATGCGATTGAGAAACTCTCGAAAGAGGAGCGTTTGCGATATCTTAAGGCATCTTGAAGCCATTGCGTAATTTCCTCCGAATTAATCTTCAATGTTTTTCCAATCTACTCCAGAAGACAGAACATTTTGATCAGCTAACCTTTTCTCTGCCGCAGTTCCACGAATTATTGCCTGGCGAGTTTGTTGGAGTTGAGATCGTCTTGAACTTTCTAAGAACGCCTTGAGGAAGCGAGACGCCAGGCGACGTTCTTGATCATCTACGCCAAGATCTTTCCAATTAATATCGATAATCAATGTTTTGCCTCGATGCTTGCGATCATCGATTTCTTCTAAAAACTCCCACCGTTCTAAATGTCTAAAAAAGTCGGTCACGTCAACTGTTTGATTAGCATTATTTTCTGGTGACCCAACTGATTCAATGGTCATTCGTCTCCTTTTTTTGAAAGTTTAACACGCAGGAATTGATGCAGTAGCGCTTACCACCGCGAGCCTGCGGACCGTCATCAAAGACGTGACCGAGGTGAGCGCCACAGTTTTTGCAACGAACCTCGGTCCGACGCATACCGTGCGAGGTATCGGGGAGCAGTTCAACATGGGCACGGTTCATCGGTTCGGTGAAACTTGGCCAGCCGGTGCCGGAATCAAATTTAGCGTTGGACGCAAATAATTCCGCGCCGCAAACGACACATTTATACATTCCACGTTCGTGATGATCCACATATTTACCAGTAAAGGCCGGTTCCGTCCCCCGTTCCTGCGTGACACGAAAAGCGAGCGGCGAAAGTTTTCTCTTGAGTTGGTCTTTGGCGGGTTGCGTCATTGTTTAACTTGATCGGTTATAAACTGATCGACTTGGCCGAGATTGACGTGGCAGTAACCGCCGGGATTGGTGTCGAGATAATTTTGATGATACTCCTCCGCCCGCCAAAAGCGACCGGCCGGTTCAATGGTGGTTGTGATTGGCCGATCGTATTTTTTGGACTGCTCGAGGGCTTGTTTTGACGCCTCGGCCATTGCCCGTTGTTCGTCGGAGTGGGTGAAAATAACCGAGCGATATTGACTGCCGACGTCGTTGCCTTGACGATTGCCTTGAGTCGGGTCGTGAATCAACCAAAAGAGTTCCAGCAATTGACCATAACTCACCTTAGCTGAATCGAATTTAACCTCGACAACTTCAACATGACCGGTTTGGTCGATCAGAACATCGTCATAGTTCGGCTGCTCCATTGCCCCGCCCATATACCCAACCTTGGTCTCGACGACGCCGGGTACTTTTTTGAAGGCCGCTTCTGTCCCCCAAAAACACCCGCCGCCAAAAGTTGCTAGTTCAGCCATTGTCTATATTTGTTTTAATTGTCGTTCAAAATCAGATAATGCCATATGCGCCTGCCGAAGAATCGAACGGAACGTGCCGATCGGGATTGCTTTGCGCTTTTTAGGAACAATTGCCGTTAAGGTTGGCGTCCCAATTTTTCGGAATTTAATGTGGCTACCAACTTGACTGACTTGAGTAAATCCTTTTGCCATGAGCACTTTATCAACTTCTTTAAAAGTGTACCGTTTAGGCATTATTTAGTTTGAGGCGGACTAGCTCTGGCTGATTCACATCAGCAAATCTGGATTCATCTTCAAAATAAAGCTGAAGAGCTTCCTTTAAGTTATTAAGCGCTTCTTTCTTCGATGATCCAAAGCTGGCAACATCAACATTCAAACATTGAGCAACAAAATCATCGTCCTCACGCCAAACAATTGCTTGGAGAAAATCAATTTTTGGTTGCTTCATAATAATTTGAGTTTATCAATTCAACACATCTGTTATCAAATTTTGATTTCAAGAAAGCGCAAACTCTGGGCGTCAGCCCAGAGTCAAGCGATACAACAAACCCCGCCACGGCGGGGAACAAGGCGAATCGAAACTCCGAGCGTAAGCTCGGAGAGTTTCATACCCTAACGTATTTTGAATATAGACGGTCAGTGAGTTATGAATTATTTTGCCTCAATCTCTTTATTCACTCACTGTCTTTAGTTAGTTGAGAACTTTATTGAATCAATAATATCTTGAGTCACTGGACTAGGAGTTGATTCAAAAATCTCGTAATACCAGCCATCAAACTCCAGTAAATATATTTTTGCTCCGTCGCCACCAAAAACATTGGGACCAGCATCTGCTTTATAGGCCGACTGGCCGCCCAAGGAAATACCGGTAATGTTTTGGAGCCGAGATTCCTCGGTAGCTGAATAACGATCAAGATAGTCAGCGAGACTCTTGATTTGGCTTACATCTTCCGCTCCGCCGGCATCATAAACTAAATCTTCAAGGGAAGGATGGATTGTAATTCGGAGCGGATAAGGCAAGTCAGTATCATCGTGCTGTGAAAGGAGGGCAGTCTTCTCGATAAGAATGATACCACGATTATCGCCCCGAACTGGCGTTGGTTCTTGTGCGGTGTAATCTTGCGGATAAGAAAATTCCAGTTTGCCTTCTTGATCGGAGCTAACTTCGGTCTCGTATTTTAGATAACTGGTTGATTCTTCGGCTGTTCCACTCGCTATTTCGTCACTAGTTTCTGAAGTTTCAGCTTGAGATGGATTGGTTTGTTGCGACGGGGCGGCAACTTGATTTTTCAACCGACTGTTTTCGGATTCTAAATTAGCAATTTTGGTGTCCGATTCAGTCTGTAGAGAGTTAAGTTTGTTTCGCTGCCAAAACAATAAAACTGCCCCACCAACAACTAACGCAACTACCAAGATGACATAAATTTTTGCATTATTCATCTTCCCACCTTATATCTTGTATTTGGAACTAGATAATTTTGATCATACCCTTTTTCTGGGAAAAATCAATAAGCTAGAGTAGTAGGGATATTGCGTGGAAGTTTTCGTGCCGCTCGGATGTTAAAAAGTAGACCATCAGGGCCTGTTTTTGCATGAGTGACGGCCCATTGCCGCCGAAAGTGGCTAGTTCTGTTGTCATGCTTTTTCAGCTAGCGCCTTGCCCATTGAGGCGGTGACGATTGGGATGATGAGGTAGGTGACGCCGATGTCTTTCAAATAATCCACCAACGTCATTTGCATCGGCGAGGACGGCATAAAGAGAAAAAGGTCGATGACCAAATTGACAACCAACCAGGTAAGGCCGAGCTGAAGGCCGACTTGTTTGTAATGCTCTTTGACACCCCGAAAATACATTTTGGCGGCAAAAGCGGTTGCCAGCGCCAAGGCGACCGGCATGATCGATTCAAAGAGTGGTCGCTCATTCTCGCGAAGTGAAAAAATCGCGATCGCCACCACAAAGACAAACGCCCAAATTCCCGCGCCCCATAGAATCGCTCTTTTGTAGTTCATCTTGCCTCCTTTAGATGTCAGAGAGAGGCCTTAATCGTGGCGATCCTGGCTCCTCGCAATGACGAAAACGGGAAAGTTTTTTGAATTATCAATACTAATGCTCGAACCTTTAAATTATTTCGTATAAATTATTTCGCATCGTAAAAAGTTTTGAGTTTTTGTTCTTTTTCAAATCTTTCAAACGCCAGTTGGATTAAGCGATCTATAAGTTCAGTGTAGGAAATTCCGCTTGCCTCCCATAATTTTGGATACATGCTGATTGAGGTAAACCCGGGAATAGTGTTGATTTCATCGATGAGGACATCGCCGTTCTTTTTGAGAAAAAAATCGATCCGACCCAATCCCTCGCAAGTTAAGGTTTTAAAAGTTTTGACCGCAAGCTCCTGAACTTTTTTCACAATATCGTCCGGTAACTTTGCAGGAATTTCAAATGCCGCACCATACTCGTCGAGATACTTTGCTTCGTAAGAATAAAAGTCGTGATTGGGAATGACCTCGCCGGGGATAGAGGCAATCGGGTCGTCATTTCCGAGGACGGAACATTCAATTTCTCGTCCGGCGATATTTTCTTCAATAAGTATTTTCCTGTCGTACTTAAATGCTTCTCCGATTGCTGTCTTGAAATCTTTTTCCTCAATCACTTTACTGATTCCAACTGACGAACCCATATTTGCTGGTTTTACAAAAAACGGCAATCCTAAATTTTTGACAACCTCATCATAAATCGGAATTTCCTTTTCTCTAAGCGTTAAAAATTTTCCTATTGGTATGCCCGCGTCTCTAAGCAAACGCTTCATCACATCTTTGTCCATTCCAACCGCTGAACCTAAAACACTTGCTCCAACAAAAGGAATATTGGCAAGTTTCAGCAAACCTTGCATTGTTCCGTCCTCACCAAACGGGCCATGCAAAATTGGAAAAACTACATCAATAGATTTCTCTGATTCGTGAGTATCCAGGTTTGCTATTTTTCCGTCGCTTTGTGGAACTAGCGCAACGCTCTGGCTTGTTTCGTTATTGAGTTTGATTAACTTTGGATTTCCACTATTTAAGAGAAATTTTGAACTATCCGCCAAAAACCATTTTCCTTTTTTGTCTACGCCAATAAGAACAGGCTCGTATTTATCCTGATCAATTGCTTCTATGACATTTTTGGCGGACTGCAAAGAAACTTCGTGCTCCGCCGATTTTCCGCCAAAAATGATTCCAACTTTTATCTTCTTTTTCATAAAACTATTTAATCAATAGATCGTATTGGCAAACGAGGGAACAAATGAAGAAAAACTTCATTGGTTCAAAAAAAAGTCGGTTCGAACTTTCAAATTAAGGATCGAACTGGACTTTTTGAGCCACGCGGAGCGTGGAAAAACCTTTTGGATTCGGGAATTATTGGCGGGAATACGTTTGTGTCGCGCCTGCGGCGCGACCTCATTGCGGCTTCCAATTCCGATTTTCAATTTTGGCGGTGTTTTTTGATTGATGTTCGAACATTTTTTGAGCAAAACCCAGAATGATTGCGCGCTTCGCGCGCAAAACCAGAACGCTCGGGCGGGCAAAAAGGAAGGGGGTTGGGGGGAAGGAATTTTTGCCCGCCCTCGCTTTCCGCCACTGGCGCGCCGCCTTTAAAATTATTAACCGCTCTTATTTTTCAATTCCTTGCGCATTCTTTCTACCTCTTTCATATCCTTCACTTTTTGTCTCATTCTGTTCAATTCTTGTCGTTTTTGGTTATTCTTTTCTTCAACTCCAAAAAGTTTGATAGCGATAGCTAATATGTTATCAACTGATTTATCTTCCGATTCTGCAATTTTTTCTGCTAATGTTTTAAAACCTTCCGCCATATCTTCCCGTTTCTGAAATTCAGACTGACTTTGTATAAGAGAAAAAATTTCGTCTGCATTCATTTCTGGTCTGATTTGGTTAGCGAAACCTTCAAAAATTTTCCGTCCGCGCTCGACATTTGCTCTAAATTCATCCTCGTAGACTTTCTCTATATCATCAATATCTTCTTCCGTAATTTTTCCTGTTTCAATTAATTTTTCTGCGTCGGTAACATCATAATTCCTACCTTGATGGAGTTTATAATAAAGAACTTTCCCGGGATGAGAAATGTTAATTTGTCTGTCGTGAAATTCCAGCGGTTGTGGTTGAACCCATTTTTCTGGAATAGGCATACCTGAAACACCTAAGGGTTTTCCGTCCTTATCTCTTTGGATAATATGAACATCTACAAAATTTAGGGCTTTGTCTCGACGAATTTTTCCATTTTCATCTATAGCGGCGATTAACATATGCTCTGCAGCTGATTCGGCAAAATCTCTATGGTTAACTCGCTTCATTATTTTATTTTTGGTTTTGTCTTCCGTGCGAGACAAAAATAAGCCATAACCATTTTTAAGTAATTGCGCCTCCAGTGCTTCAAGTTCGTCTTTCTCTACGGAGATGTCAACATCCTTGTGCTCGCCGATATATTTTTCGGGGTTTTCGCCAGCACCATTCATTAAGGATATATTCAAAGCCCCATCAAGGTGCCAATTTAAACCAGACCCTTCAAATGCTTGGCCCAACTCTTCAAGGCTTCCATTCATTGTTTTAACGACTTCAGGAGATGGTCTTTTGCGGACGAAGTTTTCATCAATCTTTTCCGTAAAGTCTTCCCATGGTGGTTGCTCCTGCTCGTAGTATTCAGCCCGAATTTCAGAGGCATGTCTCTGTTCGTCCGTCATCATGCTTTCAGCTTTATTTACTTCTTCTTGTGTTGGATTGTATTTTTCTGGATTCATAAAATTTTACTTTAACAAATCATCAACTTGAACTTCTAACGCTTTTGCGATTTTTTGCAAAGTTTCAATTGTCGGATTGGTAATTCCGCCAGTTTCAAGCTTGATAATTGAATTATAAGAAACATCCGCCGCTTTTGAGAGGCGATCTTGCGA
Source organism: Candidatus Berkelbacteria bacterium (assembly GCA_016187225.1). Taxonomy (NCBI): domain Bacteria; phylum Candidatus Berkelbacteria; species Candidatus Berkelbacteria bacterium. The sequence continues at coordinate 99,812 of JACPKC010000007.1, forward strand.
CAATCCTTTGGATTGTCTTAGTTTCTTAATATTCTTGCCGATTTTATTCTCTTGTGCCATACTTGTATTATCATACTGCTATGATAGAATAGTGTTATGCCAACTTACATTGTAATCATATTATTAGGATACATCTTTTTCTTGATTTTTACAAGGGAGGTTAACATTGTGTGCGCACGGGAGGGCGGGGCAAACACAACTCCATTTATAGCGGCGCATTTTGCAAAGCAAAATACGAAATTCGGCGGCGGAAAGCGAGGGCGGGCAAAAATTCCTTCCCCCCAACCCCCTTCCTTTTTGCCCGCCCGAGCGTTCTGGTTTTGCGCGCGAAGCGCGCAATCATTCTGGGTTTTGCTCAAAAAATGTTCGAACATCAATCAAAAAACA
>JACPKC010000008.1 GCA_016187225.1 Candidatus Berkelbacteria bacterium
AGCAAAAAAAAACCCTGGCCGAAACCAGGGTTTATTAAAATTGGTGCATCTTGCTATTCTTGCACTTAGTTTCCCAAGCACTACCTTCGCCGCAACTGGACTTAACTGCCGAGTTCGGGATGGGATCGGGTGTTTCCCCAGCGCTATCGACACACCAAAGCTACATTTAAATTTCGGGCCGTCTACGTCGTCGACTCAGTCGCTCGTCGCTCAACGTAGCTCCGCTACGCCTCGCTCCTCACTACCTTCGCCTCCTAGTATCCATCCCAAACTTTAAATTTAGTAAGAACACTAGGTACAATTTCAACAGCGCTTCTTTATCTTTAACAATCACAAAACAGAATCAGATATAAAAAACCCATATAGCACACAGAATGTATTTCAAACAATATTAAAACAAAAGCAAATCGGCTAATTAGTATCGGTCAGCTCAATGCATTACTGCACTTACACCTCCGACCTATCAAACTCGTTGTCTTCAAGTTGCCTCATAGAGATCTTATCTTAGGATGGGTTTCCCACTTAGATGCTTTCAGCGGTTATCCCTTCCGAACGTAGCTACCCGGCGATGCAGCTGGCGCCGCAACCGGTTCACCATAGGTTCGTCCAACCCGGTCCTCTCGTACTAAGGTCAGATTCCCTCAAATCTCTTACGCCCACGGTGGATAGAGACCGAACTGTCTCACGACGTTCTGAACCCAGCTCGCGTACCGCTTTAATTGACGAACAGTCAAACCCTTGGGACCTGCTCCAGCCCCAGGATGCGATGAGCCGACATCGAGGTGCCAAACCGCTTCGTCGATGTGAACTCTTGGAAGCGATCAGCCTGTTATCCCCGGAGTACCTTTTATCCGTTGAGCGATGGCCCTTCCACTCGGAACCACCGGATCACTAGCACCTGCTTTCGCATCTGCTCGGCTTGCTTGCCTCGCAGTCAAGCTCCCTTATGCGCTTACACTCTACGGCCGGTTTCCATTCGGCCTGAGGGAACCTTCGTGCGCCTCCGTTACTCTTTGGGAGGCGACCGCCCCAGTCAAACTGCCCACCAGACATTGTCCCCCGACCAGTTCATGATCGTAGGTTAGGATTCCAAGTAACATAGGGTGGTATTTCAACGGTACCTCCCCGTACGCCGGAACGCACGGATCAACAGCTCCCACCTATCCTACGCAATGTCACTCGAAACCCAATGCCAAGCTACAGTAAAGGTTCACGGGGTCTTTTCGTCCTACCGCGGGTTACGCGTATCTGCACGCGTTCTCCAATTTCGCTGGGGCTCCAGTTGAGACAGTGGGGAAGTCGTTACGCCATTCGTGCAGGTCGGAACTTACCCGACTAGGAATTTCGCTACCTTAGGACCGTTATAGTTACGGCCGCCGTTTACTGGGGCTTCGATTCGGAGCTTCGGTTACCCTAACTCCTCCTTTTAACCTTCCAGCACCGGGCAGGCGTCAGCCCCTATACATCCACTTCCGTGTTTGCAGAGACCTGTGTTTTTGATAAACAGTCGCTACCCCCTTTTCACTGCGACCCTCGTCAGCTTCACCAGCAAGTGATGTCACCAACAAAGGCGTGCCTTCTCCCGAAGTTACGGCACCAATTTGCAGAGTTCCTTAACTAGAGTTATCCCAAACGCCTGAGGATTCTCTCCTCATCTACCTGTGTCGGTTTACGGTACGGATTGATAAAGCTCTCCTTGCGAAGCTTTTCTTGGAGGCATAGAGTCACAGACTTCGGGCCAGGCCCTCGTATTCACATCTCGAGGTTAATGACATCCCGGATTTACCTAGGACATCCCTCTACATGCTTAAACCACCATCCAACAGGTGGCCCCGCTATCTTTCCCCGTCACTCCATCAAGTCAAACGATCTTTACCAAGTACAGGAATATTAACCTGTTATACATCGACTACGCCTTTCGGCCTCGCCTTAGTATCCGACTAACCCTGGGCGGAGTCACCTGGCCCAGGAACCCTTAGATTTTCGGCGGAAATGATTCTCACATTTCTTATCGCTACTCATGTCGCCATCAGCTCTTGTGGGACCTCCAGCGCTCCTTACAGTACGCCTTCATCAGCACACACAATGCTCTCCTACCACTAAATTAGTTCGCAGCTTCGGTACGTATCTTTAGCCCCGTTACATTTTCGGCGCAGAATCACTGGTCCAGTGAGCTATTACGCTTTCTTTAAAGGATGGCTGCTTCTAAGCCAACCTCCTGGATGTCAAAGTAATTCCACAACCTTCCCCACTTAGATACGATTTTGGGACCTTAGCTAGCGATCTGGGCTCTTTCCCTCTCGACTACGGACCTTAGCACCCGCAGTCTTACTGCCTAGCTCTACTTGTCGGTATTCTGAGTTTGATATGGTTTGGTAGTCCGGTAAGACCCCTAGCCAAGTCAGTGCTATACCCCCGACAGCAATCACTAGACGCTGCACCTAAATACATTTCGGAGAGAACCAGCTATCACGGAATTTGATTGGCCTTTCACCCCTAACCACAGATCATCCCAGAATTTTTCAGCATTCATGAGTTCGGCCCTCCACGAAGTGTTACCCTCGCTTCAGCCTGTCCATGGTTAGCTCATCCCGTTTCGGGTCTACGGCATGCGACTATTCGCCCTATTCAGACTCGGTTTCCCTACGGCTACACCTTCAACGGCTTAACCTTGCCACATACCGTAACTCGGCGACTCATAATGCAAAAGGTACGCGATCAGGCATTTCAATAACCCTCTCGCTGTATGTAAGTGTACGGTTTCAAATTCTATTTCACTCCCCTCGTCGGGGTTCTTTTCACCTTTCCCTCACGGTACTTGTTCACTATCGGTCAGTAATTAGTATTTTGCCTTGGAGGGTGGGCCCCCCAGATTCAGACAGGATTACACGTGTCCCGTCCTACTCAGGATACTCGCCAAGTCGCTTAGGTTTCGATTACGGGACTTTCACCCTCTTTGGTGTGCCTTCCCAGACACTTCTTCTACCTTCGCTTCCATTATGCAAGTCCTACAACCCCGACAAGCATGCTTGTCGGTTTGGGCATTTCCGCGTTCGCTCGCCACTACTAGCGGAATCTCGGTTGATTACTTTTCCTCCAGGTACTTAGATGTTTCAGTTCCCTGGGTTCGCTCTCTCACACCTACTTGACTCGGTGTGGAGTCTTCACTGTTTCCAATGAAGGGGTTTCCCCATTCGGACACCTCCGGTTCAAAGCCTGCTTGACGGCTCACCGAAGCTTTCGCGGACTAGCACGCGTCCTTCTTCGCCTCTTACTGCCTAGGTATTCCCCATACACCCTTAGTAGCTTTTGCCTTATCTATTATTTACAACACAGTTCTGTATTCTGAATTAAAATTTAGACTTGTCTGCGTCGTCGTCTCAGTCACTCATCGCTCAATGTAGCTACGCTACACCTCGCTCTTCGCTTCCTTCGTCTTCTAGCATCCAAACCTAACTTTAAATTCAGTAATTAAATCTAACTTTACATTTGAGTTAATTTCTATATGGGTTCTCGTCTCTATCTGATCCTGTTATGTCATTGTTAAAGAGCTATTTTACTATCGCTAAGTCAATGGTGGGACTGGATGGATTCGAACCATCGACCCCGTCCTTATCAGGGACGTACTCTAACCAACTGAGCTACAATCCCATTCTGAATTGAAATTTAAGTCCGTCTACGTCGTCGCTTCAGCCGCGCGTCGCTCAAAGTAGCTCTGCTACATTTCGCTCCTTAACTTCCTTATCTCCTAGTATCCAAACTTAACTTTGAATTCAGTTTTCTTAGCTTTATAAAAAAAGAGAAGAGACCAAGTTGACATTCACAGCACTCACCGAAGTGAGAACGCTGTGTTTCCTTAAAGGAGGTGATCCAGCCGCAGGTTCCCCTACGGCTACCTTGTTACGACTTCACCCCAGTCATCATCCCGACCGTAGACGCTCCCCTCCTTGCGGTTAAGGTCACGGCTTCAGGTAAGGACAACTCCCATGGTGTGACGGGCGGTGTGTACAAGGCCCGGGAACGTATTCACCGCAGCGTGCTGATCTGCGATTACTAGCAATTCCAACTTCATGGAGTCGAGTTGCAGACTCCAATCCGGACTGAGATCGGCTTTTTGAGATTGGCTTCCCCTCGCGGGTTCGCTTCCCTCTGTACCGACCATTGTATTACGTGTGTAGCCCAAGGTATAAAGGCCATGAGGACTTGACGTCATCCCCACCTTCCTCCTGGTTAACCCAGGCAGTCTTTCTAGAGTGCCCAACTTAATGCTGGCAACTAAAAATAGGGGTTGCGCTCGTTGCGAGACTTAACCCAACATCTCACGACACGAGCTGACGACAGCCATGCAGCACCTGTCTCGACATTCTCCGAAGAGCACCCCACCCTTTCAGGCGGGTTTGTCGGATTTCAAACCTTGGTAAGGTTCTGCGCGTTGCTTCGAATTGAACCACATAATCCACTGCTTGTGCGGGCCCCCGTCAATTCCTTTGAGTTTTAGTCTTGCGACCGTACTCCCCAGGCGGTGCACTTAATGCGTAAGCTGCGGTCCGGGAAGAGTCAATCTTTCCAGACCTAGTGCACATCGTTTACGGCGTGGACTACCAGGGTATCTAATCCTGTTTGCTCCCCACGCTTTCGCGCCTCAGCGTCAATACTCGGCCAGGAGGTCGCCTTCGCCTCCGGTGTTCCTTCGCATATCTACGGATTTTACCCCTACATGCGAAATTCCACCTCCCTCTCCGAGATTCTAGACTTGTAGTTTCAGACGCAGTTTCGGGGTTGAGCCCCGAGATTTCACATCTGACTTGCAAATCCGCCTGCGCGCGCTTTACGCCCAATAAATCCGAACAACGCTTGCACCCTTCGTATTACCGCGGCTGCTGGCACGAAGTTTGCCGGTGCTTCCTTTGATGGTACCATCACTCGATACGCCTATTCGACGTACCGCCTTTTTTCCCATCCGACAGAGCTTTACAACCCGAAGGCCTTCCTCACTCACACGGCGTTGCTGCGTCAGGCTTTCGCCCATTGCGCAAGATTCCCCACTGCTGCCTCCCGTAGGAGTCTGGACCGTGTCTCAGTTCCAGTGTGGCGGATCATCCTCTCAGATCCGCTAGACATCGTTGCCTTGGTAGGCCATTACCCCACCAACTAGCTAATGTCCCGCAGGCCCATCAATTCGCGAATGCTTGCAAGCAGAGGCATTCCTTTCAATGACTAGTTCCACTTTTGTCATTCTTATGCGGTATTAGCCCGAATTTCTTCGGGTTATCCCACTCAAATTGGGAGGTCACCTACGTGTTACTCACCCGTGCGCCACTCTACTCATCCCGAAGGACTTTCTCGTGCGACTTGCATGTGTTAAGCACGCCGTCAGCGTTCGTTCTGAGCCAGGATCAAACTCTCCAAGCTAAAAACGTTCTTTGACATATTTTATTGATTAATTCGGATCAATTATTTATGACGGGCGGATGTTTCTTTTGACTTCCCTCATCTACCTTTCAGTAGACAATTTCCGTCCAAAGCGTTTGGCCACTAAAGGGTAAATTCAACTGAAAAACAGCTTCCACTGCCTTTAGCATCCGTTACACCAAACCTTTTCTTGGTCTCTTCTCGTCTTTATCACCGTCAATTAAAACGGCAATCTTTTTCTTATTCTAAATTTTAAAAGAGC
>JACPKC010000009.1 GCA_016187225.1 Candidatus Berkelbacteria bacterium
CCGGCATCCGCGCGGAAAAAGCCGACCCTTCCATCTTTGCGTCCGGCAGGCTCGTGGAAATCCTGCAGGCTGTGGATAAGCTTAAGTAAATTTTTTGCGTATCTTTGGAATATGATACTGCTCCCGAAGCTGAGGCTCGGCATAACCGTATCCTCGGGCCCTGAATTTATGGAAACGATTGGCAGGATGGGGGTCAAGAATGCTAGCATCACTTCATCTCTCCTTAATGCTGACAACGCCGGTGCCTACATGGAATATGCCAGAAAGGCCAATATCACAATCGAGGCTGTGCACACCGACGGCTCGGGCAACTGCGCGGAGCTGGCAGCGGCAGTCGGAGCGCAGGCGCTTTGCGTAGCATCGCCTGACACAGGCATTATCGGAACCGTTTCAGACGGAGCCAAGAAAGCAGGACTCAAGTATCTTATATGGGAGCCTTCAGGCATCGGCATAGAAGACTGCAGGCGCACGCTAGCCGAAATCAACAATTCATCGGCCGTGCCCGTGAAGCTCGCATTAAGCCTTGAATCACCGGACGTCATTGAAAGATGCATTGCTGTAGGGAAGAATGCGATGATAGTCATAAGGATGGAGGATAGCCTTCCCATGCTGGGAAAGGCCATCGACAGCCTGAGGACAGGCGGCTCAAAGGAAAACTTGGTATTGATTGACATGCCGAATGCCGACATCGACGGCGTAAAAGCCTGTGTGGAAAACTGCAGGAGCTTCATCAGGGAGTGATAATTATGACAAAAATAAAATTCGGCACAGACCTTGATTTCGCGACCAACCGCTGGCCGGAGCCGGAGGAATGGGCCCGCATACTGTCGGAGGAGCTCGGAGTCAGGCATGCGCAGTTCCGCTCCGACCTCATCCAGCCGCATTTTTCCGATGAAATAATAGAAGAGCAGGCATCCGGAGTGAGGGAGGCATGCAAAGAATATGACATCCGCCTGGAGCATGCGTTCACCAGCCAGCGATGGGCGTACTGCGGCCATCCCGACGGGAAGATAAGGCAGTACTGGCATTGGTGGCTGAAAAGGTATTCAGGCATAGCGGCAAAAGTCGGCGCGCGGAGCGCGGGCAGCCGCTTCGGCATATACAGCGTCAAGGATTTTTCCGGAAGAAGGGACTTCATTCTTGCAGAAATGGTGAAATTCTGGAAGCTCTGGGCCGCACATTCCAAGAATGAAGGTCTGGATTGCATAACATTCGAGAATCTCTCAATCCCTAGGGAGATTGCGGACACGATAGAAGGCACGAGGCGCCTGATGGAAATGACGAGGGGCTCTGAAATTCCCATCCTGCCATGCCTTGACACTGACCAGGGAAATACCATGTCCGGCAATCCAAAGGATGGCGACCCCTACGAATGGCTCAGGGAATTCGGCAAGGAATGCCCTATATTGCACCTGAAGCAGAGAATCAGGGGAAATGCCTCGTCGGGCAAGCCTTTCACACCGGAGAACAACAGGGACGGTATGATAATACCCGAGAAAGTCGTGGAAGCGCTGGAAGAATCGGGCGCCAGAGAAATCAACCTTTACCTGGAGCTTTCATTCCGCGAGCGCCTGCCGCAGGATAGCAACGTCATCCGCGACCTGAAGCAGTCGGTCGACTTCTGGAAGCCCTATGCTGACGAATAACCAAATCATTCCAGGTTCGCGTGGTATTTCCACAATTCGTGGCCGTGAACGCTTTTTCTGTTTTGTATGATGAGCGACAGGATGTCGCCGAATACGTGAAGTGATTGGTCAAACAGCGTGCTCATGGGCTGTATCGACTTCACTCCTTCCTGCATGTTGGTCTTTGTCGGGCATTTCAGGTGCACGCACAGGTCGGCCATGGATTTTATTGTCGACTGCTCGGCGGATGTAATGAGCCCTACCTTGGCGTTGTGCTTCTTTGCGATTTGTGATATTATGACAGGCACTTTGCTCTCGCCGGAGCCGCTCGCCACCACAAGAAGGTCTTTGCTGGTTATTGCCTTCTCGGTTATCGAGCCGACGACATGGCAATCTATACCTAAATGGCTGAGGCGCTTGGCCATGCACTGCAATGAGAGAAATACGCGGCCGACTGCTATGAAGAACACTTTCTCAGCCCGCAGTATCTCCTCGACAAAATTGTCAACCTCAGCTGTGTCAACTGTTTTAGTGACCTGGTATATTTCATCCAATACTGAAACAGTAAAACTGTGATATTCATGCTCCATATCAATCATGGCTCCACTACAACCTTCAGCCCTTCTCGGTTTTTTACCACATCAAACGCCTTCAGGATGTCGTCGAGCGGCATCCTGTGGGTTATGATGCTCTTGGTTTTTATTTTGCCTCTGGCAAGAATTTCCAAAGCCTTCGCGTGATGCTCCTTCGTTGACGAGAACGAGCCGCCTATTGCGAACTGCCTGTAGTGCATGTAGTTGTTCGAGAATGAAACGACGTCATCAGTGCCTTTGGGCACGCCGCCGAAAAGGTTCACGAAGCCGCCTTTCGCCACGGCCTGTGTGCAGGCGCGGTGCGCTTCAATGTCGCTGCATGCGGACACAACTATATCATAGCCCCTTCCGCCTGTCAGCTTTACAGCCTCTTCAACAAAGTCGTTGTTTTCATCATATATGTAATTGTCGGCGCCTGTCGGCCTTGACATACCAAGCCTCTTCTCGTTCTTGTCAACTATGACTGTATTTGAGGCGCCCATTACCTGCGCCAGATTGACCATAAGATTTCCTATAGGACCTGCTCCTATCACAAGAACGCTTTTCCCTTCTCTCATGCCGGCAAATTCCATGCCGTTATATACGCATGCAAGCGGCTCTGCGAATGACGCCTCTACAAAATCAAGGTTTTTTGGCATGAAATTAATCGGCCCGCGTTCCACCGCTTCCTTCTGTAAAAGCAGGTATTCAGCGAAGCCTCCGGGAACGGTCGAGCCTATGGAGATAACGTTCTGGCAAAGCATATCCAAACCTTTTCTACATTCATCGCAGTTCCTGCAAGGTATCTCGTTTCCCATGGCCAGCCTGTCGCCGACTCTGAAATTTTCCACGTTCTTTCCCGTCTCAACAACAGTGCCGGCGATTTCATGCCCCATCACGAAAGGAAATTTCTTTATCCTGTCGCCGTGTTCGAAAAACCTAAGGTCAGAACCACACACTCCGCAAGCGCCAACTTTAAGGAGTATCTCACCTTCTTTCGGGGAAGGTGTTTCGACAACGCCGACTCTCATATTTTTAGGGCTCTCAAGAATGGCGGCTTTCATTTTGTTATCTATCATAAAAACGTATTAAATGTAATTATGATGCTTTCATAATTGTCCTATTGAAATCGTTTTAAAAGCATTTTCGTTTTACTAGGTAATAGTGCTTGTTATATGAAGATAATAATTCCGATGGCCAGAAAAAACACGGAATTTAAGCTGGAAGGGATGGAAGAAGTAAAGCATCTGATAGACATAGACGGAAAGAGCATGATAGAGCACATATGCAGCATGTTTCCGCCGGATAGCGATTTTATATTTTTGTGCAGGAAAGAGTATCTCGAGAATTCCGGCATGGAAGACCATCTTAAAAAAATAGCAAAAAATCATGTCACTATATCCGTGGAGAAATACACGCGTGGCCCGGTGGAAACCGTGCTGCTCGCCGATGCTCATGTGAAAGATGATGATGAAGTAATAATAGTCCATTCGGATGCATTCGAAGACTGGGACTTCGAAATGTTTATGAAGGAAATACGGAACAGAAAAGCACACGGCGCCCTTTCCACTTTTATAGGATTTCATCCGACACACCTGAATGGCGTGCGCTACGCCTCCATATCCATAGACGACAACGGGTATGTCACGGGCATAAAGGAGAAGGAGCTCATTACCAAGAGCTATATAGAAAATTATACTTCTGCGGGCTCTTATTACTTCTCCGGATGGGGTTTGTTCAAGAAATATGCAAAAAAGATGCTGGAAGACAACGAGAACACGGTATTCTACATAAGCCTTGTATACAATGAGATGATAAATGACGGGCTCAGGGTAATACCGTTCGAAGTCAGAAACTTGATATATTGGGGAGAGCCGCAAAACCTGAAGGAATATATTTTCTGGTCGGAGTACTTCGCGTCCCTGATGCAGCCCGAGAAAAAAAGGCACCTGCATGATGTCGTGAACCTGATACCTTCCGCCGGTAGGGGGAAGAGGTTTTCAGACGCAGGCTACAAGATTCCCAAACCATTGATAGAGGTTCTCGGAGAGCATATGATAGTCAAATGCGGCAAATCCCTGCCAAAAACTACAAAATACATCTTTGTGTGCCTCGGGGAGCATGTAGAAAAGTTCGGGCTCGGCAAAATCCTTGAGGAGAGCTTTCCGGACTGCGATATCGTGCCGGTCGGTGACTACACGGATGGCATGGCCCGCTCGTGCCTGATGGCCAAGGACCTTCTGGACGGGAACAAGCCGGTGTTCGTTTCCTCCTGCGACTACAGCTTCGTATATGACGACGAGAAGCTGAAGAACCTGATTGAAAAAGAGAACCCGGACGCCCTGGTATGGACGTTCAGGGGGTATCCGGACGCCAGGATAGCCCCGGCATCGTACGCCTACATGATTGTGGAGAACGGCCGCGTCAGGAGGATATCGGAAAAGGTTCCTATAAGCAAAGAGCCGCACAAGGATCCGATAGTCCAGGGTGTTTTCTATTTCAGGTCCGCCAAACTCCTGCTGGATTGCATAAACGAGATGATAGAAAAGAACATAACAGTCAATGGCGAATTCTACGTCGGAACCGCCATAAACCAGCTCATAGAGAAAGGGATGAAGGTCATGCCGTTCGAGCTGGAAAAATACATATGCTGGGGCACGCCGCACGACCTGCTCGTATTCCAGTTCTGGGAGAATTACTTCGCAAGCAATCCGGGCCACCCATATAAAAAATTGTACCAAAACCGGAATTAAGGCCCTCTGTTGAAATTAACTAAAAGTGATGATATGGAATTGATGGATGCAGTTGTCGTTGAGGATATAGGAAATGTCGTATGCAAAAAAATACCATTCCCTCAATGCGGCGACAATGACGTTATTGTACGCACCGAGAGGTCAGGCATCTGCAGCACGGATGTCGTGAGGTCGATGAAGACCGGCTTCTACCATTATCCTATAGTTCCCGGACACGAGTTCTGCGGCGTGGTAGTCCAGAAAGGGAAGAACGTCATAAATGCCGTGATAGATGAGCGTGTCGTTGTCTACCCCCTCATACCATGCAAGAAATGCGTGTCCTGTACAAAGGGGGATTTCAATCTCTGCGAAAAATATGATTTTCTCGGCTCGCGGTGCAACGGGGGACATGAGGAGTATGTAAAGTGCCCTGCGGAGAATCTGATAAAAATACCGGATGGCGTCGGCTTCGACGAGGCATCCATGACGGAGCCTGCATCGGTCGGCCTCCATGCAAACAGGGTTTCCGGCAAGGGTGAAAATGTTGTAATCATGGGCCTGGGGCCTATAGGCTTTTTCACGGCCCAGTGGGCAAAGATATTCGGCGCCAAGAAAGTGATAGCGGTTGACAGGAATAAGCACAGGTTTGACATAGGCAAAAAGGTCGGGATTGACGAATTCATAAATTCAAAGGAAGTCAGTATTTCCCAGGCAGTAAAGGATTTGACGGGAGGCATGGGCGCGGATATCGTCTTCGAATGCTCGGGGGCGGAGGACCTGCAGAAGGAGTCTATTGCTGCCGCGGCAAAGCACGGAAAAGTCGTGATATTAGGAAATCCGCTGAAAGACCTTATTGTAAGCAAGGAATACTATTCGATGATACTTCGCCGGGAACTCAGCGTGATGGGCTCATGGAGTTCCCTCATCTCGACAAAGGAATGGGACGAGTCGCTGAAGCACATGAAAACGGGCGGGATAAAGGCGGCTCCCGTCATAACACACGACTTCCGCATAAGCGATGCCAAGACCGTTATAGAGGACATGTACAGCAAAAAGTTCGAGTTCTCCAAAGTTGTCTTCAGAATGTAGCATGAGTTTAAAAATCATAGCATCAATAATTTTCTTAAATGACAAAGCTTTCCGTCATACTCCCGTGCTACAACGAAGGGGAGAACATACCGCTCATTCTAGAGAGATATTCGAAGGTTGCGAAGAGTGTGCCGATGGAGCTCGTCCTGGTTGACAACGGCTCTGCGGACAATACAAGAGATGTGCTCGGGAAGGCGCTCCCGAAATACAAGTTCGCCCGCTCCGTAAGGGTGAAAAAGAACATAGGGTACGGCTTCGGCGTCCTTTCGGGCCTCAGAGCCGCCCGGAGCATATATCTGGCGTTCTCCCATGCCGACATGCAGTGCGACCCCCGGGACATAGAGAAGGGGTGGAGAATCCTAATGTCATCCGGCTCGCCGGAAAGGACGCTGGTGAAGGGCAACCGCGAGGGGAGGGCGAACTTCTTCACGTCATGCTTCCATGCAGCATCCTCTGCCGTCCTTATGAAGCATTTTGACGACGTCAACGGCCAGCCGAAGCTCTTTCATAAAGACCTTCTCGGGATGATGAAGAAGCCGCCTAACGGGTTTTCGCTGGACCTTTATGTCCAGTACATCGCCCTCAGGAACGGGTTTGCCGTCAGGAGCTTCCCGGTGAAATTCAGGAGGAGGCTTCACGGGAAGTCCAGCTGGGCGACTGGCATACGCTCAAGAACGAAGACGATAGCCGGAATGTCCGCATACATACTGAAGCTCAGGGCGGGGCTTTAACTGCAGATTTAAGAACCGTGTTAAGATAGTGTCTTTATGTCCATCCCAGAGCTTTCCATTGTCATTCCGTTTTACAACGAGCAGGACAACGCGAAAACAGTTCTAACCGGCCTCGAAAATGCCCTGAAAGGGGTGGATTACGAAGTAATAGCCGTCGACAACGGCTCCACTGACAACACGGCATCCGTGCTCCGCGGGATGAAGAACAGCAGGATAAGAATCGTGACAGTGGAGAAAAACATAGGCTTCGGCTATGGCATCAGGATGGGGCTGGAATCCGCGAAAGGCGTCCATCTCGGGTATATGTGGGGGGACAACCAGATTTCCGCCGGCATCGTTGCTGATATCTACAGGAAGCTCAGCAAAGAGGGCCTGGATTTGTGCAAGATAAGGCGCACCGCAAGGGATTACGGGTTTTTCAGGAAGCTGGAATCCGCCGCATACAACAGGGTATTCCTTGCGCTGTTTTTCGGGAAGATAAGCAACGACATAAACGGGAGCCCAAAGATAATGAAGAGGGCGCTCTACGAAAGGCTGGAACTTGTGTCGGATGATTGGTTCATCGACACGGAGCTCATGGTGAAGGTGAAGCTCCTTGGCGGCAGGGTTGGCGAAGTAAAGGCTGCCTACAACAGGAGAAGCAAAGGAAAGTCCAAAGTAAAGTTCTACGTCATGCTGGAATTCCTTTCGAACATTCTAAGATTCAGGTTCGGCGGGCTCAAGAAATTTAAAGACTCTGTAGACTAGTCAAGAATGTCATCGCTCGGCGGCGCCAATGTTCTCATAACAGGCGGAAACGGCTTCATAGGCTCGCATCTTGTGAAAAGGCTTGCCGGCGAAGGCGCCGCTGTTCATGTTCTTTCCAGAAGCGATGAAAATATCAGGGGTATGGAAAATGTCATATTCCATAAAGCCGACATCAGGGATTACGAGGTCGTCAAAAACGCCGTAAACGAGGCGGAGCCGGAAAAAATCTTCCATCTCGCGGCCATAGTGAATGTCAGCAGGGAAATGAAGGACATGAAGCCCGTGATGGAAACGAAAATAAACGGGACGCTGAACCTGCTGAATGCCCTTGACGGCACCGATTACGACTGCTTTATCAACACTGGAACGTGCGAGGAATACGGCTCCAATCCACCGCCCTTCAGGGAGGACATGCCGCCAAGGCCGATATCCCACTATTCGGCCGCCAATGCATCGGTGACTTCCATATGCAGGATGCTGTACGAGACGAACGGCCTGCCGATTCTTACTCTGCGGCAGTTCACATGCTACGGACCTGGCCAGAAGACTGGAATGCTGATACCCTATGTCATAAGCTCCGCATTGTCCGGAGACGACATCAGGCTGACGAAGGGAGAGCAGAAAAGGGATTTCAACTACGTGGATGACGCCGTCGAATCTTTCATGAAGGCCTCGTCAGAGAAGCGTGCCATAGGTGAGGTGATAAACGTAGGAACCGGTGAGAGCCGGAGAATAATGGATGTCGTGGCGTCGATACTTTCCATTACAAAGAGTTCCGCGAAGCCGCTGTTCGGGGCCGTTCCGTACAGGAAGCCTGAGATATGGGAAATAAGGGCCAACATCACGAAGGCGGAGCGCATTCTGGGATGGAAACCTGTAACCGGCATGGAAGACGGGCTGAAAAAGACCGTAGAATGGTACAGGAAATCTATTCCTTCGTGAGCACGTCAAAGGGCCCGAACGAGACCCTTTTCCGGTATTCGCTCTCCAGATATTTGTATGTTATGGGATTGAAATATCTCGACTGCTGTGTGTTGTCCACCACGGCTGTCTTTACGCTGCTTGAGCGCAATATCTCCACGGTCCTTGCCTGCTCCATGTCGTTCACGTGCTCCTTGTAGGGATAAAGGTAATACATACCGGGCGGGGGGTCCCTGTCAGAGAGGTGATATATGGTGGGGTTGTATCCGAACACATAGAGCATCTCCCCTTCTTCCATGGCATTCTTCAGGTAAGACGACACGTCCTCCATATGCGTGTAGTAATCCGACGACACGCTATGCAGCCTGTAGACGCTGTATGAATTGAGCCCCAGCGAAAATGCAAATATCAAAGCTATCGGGAAGATGACGAGTATTTTTGTGTATAATCCGTCTATCTTAGCCTGCATTGCCCTCTGAACCATCCTTGCAGACAGGACTGAAAGCGGTATTGCCATAAGGCTCATGTACTTGAGAACAGCAACGAACGGGTAAGACGTTACAGCGAGCATGATGACGAAAAACATGTCGCTGCCCATGTCCCTTTTCCTGTCCAGAAGGAAAGCTATGAAAAATGCTGCGGCAAGGAAAAGGATCGGCGACATGACGGAGAAGTTGTACAGGGTTTCCAGCGACATGAATTTGGACGGCTCGCTCAGCCACGTATCATCCTTTCTTATGTTAAGCGCCTCCGAGGTGGTCCAGTTGAGCATCTCGGCGAAGGCCCCCATGAGAATGAAATGCGCTGCAACAATGATGAGCGGTATAAGCAAGGAGGCAGCCATGAGCGCTGCCGGCTTTATTCTGGCGGCTATGTTTTTTCTCTCGATGGCAAAACATATGAAATAGAACAGAACAAGCATCACGGCCGTCTGTTTCGAAAGCAGGGCCAGGCCGGCAAGCATTCCGGATGCGGCTATGTATTTTGCTTTCCTCTCTCCGGTGAAAAAGAACAGGGATGCGACGGAAAACAGTATCATAAGCCTGTCCCCGTTGACAGCATATCCGAAAAACGAGGGCATCGTGAATATGAAAAGGAATATTGACGCCGCCGCCAGAGCCGTTCTATTGCCGTACATCCTTGCAGCTGTCATGTATATCATCAAGGCGGCGGCCGCATTCATGGAGATTGCCAGCAGCCTTATGAGCTGCAGAATCTGGCCTGAATAGGCTAAAACGGAAAAGACATAGTAGTTGAGCGGAGGTTTTACGTCAGTTGAATAATCCTTGTAAGGGGCATAGCCTTCGAGCATTTTTTCGGAAGTGAAGATATAGTTGCTTTCGTCCGGGGTAAACCCTATATTCAGGTATATCGAGCTGTTTACAAGGATGTATGCAGCAACGACAATCCATATCTCCTTGCCCCTCAGGTCCATTCTAGAAACTTCACTTCAACGCTTAAAAAATGCCGTCGTTGCATTAGGACATATTTTGAACCAATTTTTGCATATTAAAAGGGTTTTTACGTATCTGATAAAATGGACGTTGTAATACTCTGCGGAGGCCGCGGAACACGGCTTGCTGAAAAGACTTCTGTGATGCCGAAGCCGCTAGTCCCGATAGGGGACAGACCAATATTGTGGCATATAATGAAGATGTATTCCCACTACGGCTACAAGAGGTTCGTTCTCCCGCTGGGTTATATGGGACATGAGATAAAGAGGTTCTTCGTAGAATATCCGTGGATAAGCGGAGACTTCGAGCTTGATATGCATTCCGTGTCGGTGCCGAAGCCAAGGGAAGACTGGTCTGTGGCGCTTGTCGACACCGGAGTCGACTCGAAGACGCAGAAAAGACTGCATCTGGTGAAGGAGCACATAAAAACCGACAGGTTCATGCTAACGTACGGGGATGGTGTCGCCGACATAGACATCGGAGACTTGGTCAGAAGGCATGAATACCTGAAAAAAACTTACGGTGTCATGGGAACGGTAACCCTCCACACCCCGAAGTCGAAGTTCGGCGTGGTCGACATAGAAAAAGACCTTGCCACGGCATTCAGGGAAAAGCCAGATGCCGACAAGTTCGTGAATATAGGATTCATGGTCCTTGAAAAAGGCGTCTTTGACCATATGGACGGCTCGGATGTGATGCTTGAAACATCGCTGCTGCCGAAGCTGGCGGCTGAAGGCAGGATAGGATTTTATCATCATCAAAATTTCTGGGGTTGTATGGACACCTACGGGGACTACATGCACCTGAACGAGATGTGGAAAAACGAAAGGCCGTGGAAGGTATGGAAGGACTAGATTTCTGGAAGGGTAAAAAAGTGCTTGTAACGGGAGCCACCGGGTTCATAGGCTCCCATATAGCTTCGGCTCTGTGCAGAACAGCTGATGTCACGGTGCTGGAAAGGGATAGAACAAAGAATTCTTTTCTCGCTCTGTCGGGAAACATGGAACACGTCAACATAGCGAGGGGCGAGCTTGAAAGCATGGATACCGTGATGCGCGTCCTTGCCGAGTACGAGATAGACACTGTCTTCCATATAGGCGCCCAGCCGATAGTGGAAATATCCAAAATAGAGCCCAGGAAGACCTTCGAATCAAACATAGAAGGGACATGGAACGTGCTGGAAGCCTGCCGCCTCGTTTCGTACGAAAGCAGGAAGCTCCGGAGGATAGTCGTTGCATCAAGCGACAAGTCATACGGCAGCCAGGCGCCGCCTTACACCGAGGACATGCCTCTCGGGGGCGGGTCCCCATACGACGTGTCGAAGGCGTGCGCAGACCTCATATCTCAGTCATACAGGAAAAACTACGCCCTGCCGATATGCATCTCCCGCCTGGGAAACGTTTTCGGCCCGGGCGACACCAACTTCAGCCGCATCGTGCCGGGAACGATAAAGTCTATAATCGAAGGCGGCGACGTGGAAATAAGAAGCGACGGCTCGCTGGTCAGGGAATATTTCTTTGTGAAGGATGCCGTCTCCGCTTACCTGACGCTTGCAGAGAACATGCACAGGAAAGATGTACTGGGCGAAGCCTTCAATTTCAGCAGCGGCGAAAAAATGTCAGTTCTTGACGTGGTGAAAAGGATTTCGGACTTCATGGGATACAAGGGGCAGCCGAAAATACTCAACTCGGCAAGGAACGAGATACAGACGCAGTTCCTGTCAACTGAAAAGGCAAGGCACATCCTAGGATGGTCGCCTTCGTTCTCATTTTCCGGCGCTTTGCCGGAAACCGTGGAATGGTACAAGGCACTCCTGGGTGGTTAACATGGAGAAAGAACTCAGGGAGGAAATAAGGAAGAAGGTTGCAGAATACTACAATGAAGTCCTGACGAAAAAACAGAGTCACAAGATACCTGCGTCAGGAAAAGTCTTTGACGAGAAAGAAATGGTGAATGCCGTTGACGCCGTTCTGGACGGCGTGTGGACTCACGGAAGGTTTGCTGTTGCATTTGAAAAGGCTATATCGTCGTTTCTTGGCGCAAAGCACTGCGTCATAACAAATTCAGGCTCATCGGCCAATCTTCTCGCGGCCTCTGTCCTGTTCTCCCATGAGGTGGAAAACCGCATCAGGAAGGGGGATGAAATAATCACGGCCGCGGCCGGTTTCCCGACGACGGCAAATCCTGTAATACAAAATGGCGGCATTCCGGTATTTGTCGACATAAAGGAAGATACATACAACATAGACGAAAGTCTTGTGGAAGATGCCATAACCGACAAAACTAAAGCCATAATGACGGCACATACCCTGGGAAATCCTTTCAACCTGGATAAAATCATGTCCATATGCAAAAAACATGGCCTGTTTCTTATAGAGGACTGCTGCGATGCCCTGGGCTCAAAATACAGGGGTAAATACGTGTCAACGTTCGGCGACTTGGCGACTTTCAGCTTTTATCCGGCCCATCATATAACAATGGGTGAGGGAGGGGCGGTTGTCATGAACTCCGACATCCTTGAGAAGTGCGCCGAATCCATAAGGGACTGGGGAAGGGACTGCTGGTGCATGCCTGGCGTGGACAACACGTGCGGAAAGCGCTTCTCCTGGAAGCTCGGCGGGCTTCCAGAAGGATATGACCACAAATATACGTATTCCAGGCTCGGATACAACCTCAAGGCGACTGATATGCAGGCTGCCATAGGCCTTGCCCAGCTAGGCAAGCTCCCTTCGTTCATCGAGGCCAGGAAAAGGAATTCTGGCGCTCTCAGGTCGGCGCTTTCCGAGTTCGACTGCCTTGCATTCGCTGAAAGCGAGCCTGGCGCGGAGCCGTCATGGTTCGGGTTCATCATAAGGCTGAAAGAGGGTTGCGGCTTCAGCAGGGAGCAGCTGACAGGCTTCTTGGAAAAAAACGGGATAGTGACGCGGCTCGTATTCGCCGGAAACCTGACAAAACAGCCATATTTATTCAGCGGAAACATTGATTACAGAATCTCCGGAAGCCTGGAAAAGTCTGACATCGCAATGAAGAACACATTCTGGATAGGCGTCTGGCCCGGTATTACCGAACATGACATAAGCTATATATATGAGACGTTCAGGAAATTTATGGGTGGTGCAAGATGAAGCCTCTCGTGAGCATATGCATACCGAATTACAATGGAGAAAAATACATAAGGCATGCCATAGAGAGCGCCCTAGCGCAGACATATCGCAGGACGGAAATCATCGTAGTGGACAATGCTTCCACCGACGGCTCGTGGAATATAATAAAATCCTTCAGAAGGATAAAAAAATTCAGGCATAAGGCCAACATGGGGTACGACAGGAACCTCAACGCATGCATAGAGCTTGCGAAAGGAAAATACGTGAAGGTTCTGCATTCCGACGACCTGCTGGAAAAGGATGCCGTGAAAATGCAGGTGGAAGCGATGGAAAGCGCGCCGACAGCCGGCTTCGTATACAGCCCGGTGAAGCTGATTGATGAAAATGGGGATTTCATCGGGAATTTCTCCGCCGGAGACGCCGCCCTCGTGGTGCCTGGAAAGCAGAAACTGGCCGAGCTCCTCAACGGCAACCATATAATGTTCCCTTCTGTCATGATAAGGGCCGAATGCCTCAGGAAGGTCGGTTTGTTTGACGGCGAAATCCCTTATTGCAACGACTGGGACATGTGGCTCAGGATATCCATGAAATATGACGTCGCGTACATCAGCAGTGTTTCCGCATCATACAGGGTATACAGCCAGAGCGGCGGCACCGTCAGATACGAAACTTCAGATATTTCAGGCTTCCAGATGTACAGGTGCCTGACAAAGACCCTCTCCGCGATAAGCGACGAATCTATCCTGAAAAACGGTAGGAGGTACTACAAGAATCTTGCAATGGAGCAGATATCAAGGGGACTTTCCCTGATAAAGACTGGGAGAAAATCCCACGGGAGGAGATACGTCCTGGCAGCTTCTTCTATCCATGACGGCTTCCTGTTCAGGCTGTCCGTCTACGCCATATATCTTCTGACCTATGCAGGCATGAGCGGAATCATTCTCAGGCTTGGAAAAATCAAGTAGGACATTATTCGAAACTCCTGTATACATTCATAAATTTATTTAAGCACTGTTATGTTACTAAAAACTTCGGTGTAAATATGCGTATACTCGTGACTGGCGGAAGCGGATTCGTAGGCAGAAATGTGGTGGAACATTTCGGAAGAAAGCACGAAGTTCTGGCACCCACGCACAAAGAGCTGGATCTTCTTGAGGAAAACAAGGTAAGGGATTTCTTCAGGCAGAACGAAATAGACGCCGTAATCCACACGGCAATCAAGCCGGGTAACAGGAATACAAAAGAGACTTCCAACCGGTTTTACAGCAACGTCAGGATGTTCTTCAACATAATGCGCAATTCCGACAGGTTCGGCAAGATGATATTCGCAAGTTCAGGCGCCATTTATGACATGAGATATCCGATACTGAAAGTGACGGAGGATTTCGCCGGCGAACGCGTCCCGGCCGATGACCTGGGCTTTTCCAAGTATATAATATCAAAACACATCGACCACTTGCCAAACGTGACGGAGCTCAGGATTTTCGGCGTTTTCGGGAAGCATGAAGACTATGAAATAAGGTTTATTTCAAATGCAATTTGCAGGGCGCTTCTTGGCTTGCCGATAGCAATAAAGCAGAACAGGGTTTTCAGCTATGTTTATATCAGCGACCTGATGAAAGTGATGGAACATTTCATTAAAAAAGACGGCGAATACAGCTCATACAATGTCACGGACGGGCTCCCTATGGAGCTTTTGGCCATAGCGAAAAAGGTATCCGATATAACGGGAAGGGATGCAGGCATAAATATAAAGTATGAAGGCATGGGAATTGAGTACAGCGGAAACAATTCGCGCCTGGTGAAAGAAACCGGCATAGGATTCATAAAAATCGGCGATGCAATAAAGAACCTTGTTGAATGGTATGAGGAAAACATAGGCCGGATAGACAGGGACCTGCTGCTCATGGATGAAAAGAACAGGTGGGAACAGATATGATGATATTATCCGACTACATTATGAAAAGGCTTGTCGAGTACGGGGTCAGGCATATTTTTACTGTAACTGGCGGCGGCGCCATGTACCTTAACGATGCCATGCAAAAATGCAAGGAAATAGAATACGTGTGCAACCACCACGAACAGGCGTGCGCTATGGCAGCAGAAGGTTACTCGCGGGCATGCGAAAAGATGGCAGTCGTCCAGGTGACGACTGGCCCAGGAGGCACCAATGCAATTACCGGGGTCTTGGGCCAGTGGACGGACTCCGTTCCTGTGCTGTATATCTCCGGCCAGGTGAAGCTGGAGACTTCTGTCGAGTCATGCCCGGATATAGGACTGAGGCAGCTCGGCGACCAGGAAGCAAGGATAGTGAACATAGTGAAGCCTATAACAAAATTTGCAGCCGTCGTGAAGGACCCCAAGGACGTCAGGAAACTCCTTGAGAAGGCGATATACATCTGCACGCACGGCAGGCCCGGACCCGTATGGCTTGACATACCGACAAATGTGCAGGGCGCGCTGATAGACGAAACAAAGCTTGTGGGGTATGACGAGAAGGAAGATGAGATGAAGTTCGATGCAGGCATCCTTAAGGAAAGCGTGAAGAAAGTCGTTGAGCTTATTAAGGCGTCCAAAAGGCCGGTAATCATAGCCGGCCGCGGGATAAGGATTTCAGGCTCGCACGATATCTTCATGGAAATCGCAGAGAATCTTGGAATCCCGGTCTTGTCCACGCATAACGGTTACGACATAATATATACCGAGCATCCTCTGTCGGTAGGGAGGATAGGTATATACGGCGACAGGCCGGGAAACTTTGCACTGCAGAATTCCGATTTATTGATATCAATAGGCTCCAGAAACAACGTGAAGCAGGTGAGCTACAACTGGAAATGCTTCGCAAGGGCCGCGAAAAAGGTTTTTGTTGACATAGACAAATCCGAGCTGGAGAAGCCTACGATAAGCCCTGATATTGCAATACATTCGGACGCCAGAGATTTTCTTCTGGAGCTCAAATCTCAGCTGGAGAAGGAAAAAATGCCTTCTTTCTCCGGATGGCTTATGTGGTGCATCGAAAGGAAAAGGCGCTACCCTGTTGTGCTTCCCGAATACAAGAAGCCGGGGAAGTTCGTCAACCCGTATTATTTCAACCAGAAGGTTACGGAATGCCTGAAAGAAGGCGATATAATAGTGACCGGCGTCGGCACGTCATTCTTTGCTGTCTATCAGTCGGCGATAGTGAAGAAAAATCAGAGGTTCATATGGAACACCGGATGCTCGGCTATGGGATACGACCTGCCGGCCGCCATAGGCGCATGCGTCGCGAGCGGAAAAGAAAAAGATATAGTATGCCTTGCAGGCGATGGAAGCATACAGCTGAACATCCAGGAGTTGCAGACAATTTCGTTCCACAAGATGCCGGTAAAGATTTTCGTCTACAACAACAACGGATACGTTTCCATGAGGCAGACGCAGGAGAATTTCTTTGACAAGAGGTACATAGGATGTGACAAGGACTCCGGTGTGGGCTTCCCTGACATCAGAAAAGTGGCATCTGCATACAACATACCGTCTGAATTGATAAAAAGCCATGAAGATATGGGAGGGAAAATAATGAAAGTTCTGGAGCACAGGGGCCCGATTATATGTGAGGTTATAATGGACCCAAACTGCAGGTTCCTGCCGAAAATAACGTCAAGAAAGTCAGGCGGCAAGTTCGTTTCGAGCCCTCTGGAAGACATGTTCCCCTTCCTGGAGCGCGAGGAGCTCAAGGACAACATGCTCATACCCATGTGGGAAGAAGGCGAATAGGACATTTTTCAAATAATAAAATCAGGCTTAAATAATATGCCAATTTACTTATGAAAATGTTTGATGTATCCGACAGGGTCATTACGGAAACAAGAAGACTTTTCACTTATAAGCCAGGGCTTGTCGTAACAGGCGGCAATTTCCTATATGCAATGGCACAAGTTCCTGAAGGATTTGAAGCCTCGGGTATGCGGCATGAATATCGGATAATAAGACAGATGAGAGAAGATGGTTCGCCTCTTTCTTACATGCCGTATTCAGAAGTCTTCGGTATCGGGAATAGCGGCCCACAAGCAAGGCTCATGCTATCCACAAGGCTTCGCGTTCCTCGCGGCCAAGACCCGGAGAAATACGAAACCCGCGGCGGAAGAAGATACTGGAGAAGGGTGCTTGTTGAGGGGGACAACGAAATGGATGCGATGGTTCCTGAAAGCGGCGCTGTCTATCAATTCGGCAGGGAGTCGTGTCTCCCAGAAGTCACCGGACCACCCGCAGAAAGTTTGTATCCGTTTTCAGTAAGATTTGAGTTCAGGCCGCTTAAACATGATTCAGTTCTTGTGATAAAAAGCGCCGAACAAGACACAGACAAAGGCCTTGTAATAGAAGCGACAAGAAGCACTCGCCACAAGCATGATGACAACTCGGTGCGGCTTGTAAGAGATTTAGTCTAGATTTTTCTGCATTTCACTATATAGCCTTCGCAGAAGAAACTGTTCTTGAATGGCATCTCGAACCTAAAGAATGGAATCATGGGCCTGTGGTAATGCACTTCTTCTATCTCAAACATGCCGTGAATGAGCTTCTTGAGATACCACAGGAAAATTGGCGTGACATGAACTTTCTTTCCGGGTTCGCCGGCAAAGAAGCCGTGGAAGCCGCCTGTCGCGAGAAAATAAAGCTTCTGGTACCAGTTGTTCGGGTTCGGGGTTGAAATTATGGCTTTCCCGCCTTTCCTGAGCACCCTGTGAAACTCCTTTATAGCGGTGTACGGGCTGTCAAGGTGCTCCAGGTTCTCTATTGAAAATACGAAGTCGAATGAATTGTCATTGAAAGGTATTTTCTCGTTTAGGTTTGCTTTCTTGAATTCTACGCCATCGGCAGAGAATTTTTCCTTCTCTATGTCTGTTCCGTGAAGGTTCTTGTATCCCATCTTCCGCAGCTCATTGAGGAGCGCGCCCTCGCCGCAACCTGCATCTAATATAGCTGCTTTTCTTGGTATGCCGTCTTTCAGGAAAATATTCATGACCCTTTCATGAAGTTTCGGTGTGGCGATGGGCTTCGGTTCCATGCTGGCAATTTATTTTCGGATTCCTTTTATAGGCATGCAGAACGGACAGAATAATTATACCTCTAGTATTTCATACTCATGGGGATTCGTAATTCTTGGTCTGGAGCCGACCCGGTCAATTCCGGGTTCATAATCATGCCTGAAGTCCAGATGGATATTGAACCTGCCGTGCCCGCTTGAAGGAAAACTACGCCCCGCATAGTAATGCGCTTCGTACCTGTCGTGGCGAAAATAGTGCAACAAATAGTCTCTTGTGAGGCCCCTTTTCTCCAGTCTTTTCATGGCCTCTTCCATGCTACCAACTGTTTCAAATGGCACTGTAGTTCTAGGATAGAAAGGATTCCATTCGCCATTCTGCACCGTGCAGTCGTCGTTCGGGACAGCCCAGCCGTTTGGCGGCGCCAATACCGTTTCTTCGCCCTGAAAATCCGTTTCTGCATTGTGGATGTAGGCAAGATGCAGCCTGCCGCTGCCGTCGGTTCCTCTGCCACCCTCCACCACCATATCCCTCAATATTTCATACCAATATCCCATTTCCGCATGCCGCTGCTCATCAGCCCTCTGTACCGGGTTGTCAAAACCATTGTAGGAGTGGGCTGTCCACAGGTCATTTCCGTTGGTGCCAGCCTGGCAGAATACATCCCTGTACGGCTTGGCGAAGCCTGTGATGTAATTTGCTATTTTCAGGCGATGATGAGGAATAGAAACAGCCTGAAATTTCATATCTTGTAATAATAAAAAATCTTTATAAAACACCTGAAAAACTTTGACATTTGTCCTATGCAACAGATTTGTAAATCTCGTATATTTTCTTCGAAACTACATCGTCCCTGAACTGCCTTGTATGTTTTACGGCATTTTTTCCGGCGGATTTCCTTTTCCTGTCGTCGTCAACCAGAAACTCTATTTCCTTCTTCATCCCGTCCCAGTCGCCGTAATCCACAAGGACGCCTCCTTCGCCCACGGTTTCCGGCACGGCACCCACTCTTGTCGACACTACAGGCGTGCCGCACATTCCCGCCTCGGCGAGCACATATCCGAACGACTCGTATTTCGTCGGCGACACCAGTATGTCCATGGAATTCAGGTGTGAAGCTATGTTATTTGGAGAAAGTTCTTTGTGGAATTTGAACCTGCCGCTCTTTCTTATCTCATTCTCTAGCTCGCCGAACCCTATGAAAACAAATTCAATATCTTTCCTCTCATTCTGTATCTTGCCGAAAATCTCGGCCGCTACCAAAGCCCCTTTCCACGGAAGCATGGGACCTATGAAACCTATGCGTATTTTTCCGCTTTCCTTCCTGTCAGGATAGAATGTTCTGCTGTCGACCGGCGGCGGCACGACATCGAAGTTCCCTTTCACATACCTGGAAAGCCTTGTCCTCTCGTCTTCGTTAAAGGCCAGCGTCTTTTTTGAGAATTTCAGTAGAGACCATCCCTGAAAAATCCCGTATTGCCAGGAAAGCATCCTCTTTCCTGTGGTGTAAATAGGAGGATGGAAGGCCGGGGTGAAAATATGCGGGCTCTTCATCCTTATAGATGACACGAAGCCGGCCGTTGCCGGAAAGTATCCGTAATGAAAGGAATGTATTATATCAGGCCTGGATTTGGGCTCCGTCAGCATCTTTCTGGCGAAAAGAAAGCTTTTCATTCCGGCTTCAAATCTTTTCACGCTTATGTTGCCCGTCTTCTCCGAAGTTTTCTGGGGGCCGGAAACTATGGAGCAGACATCTATCTCGTCGCCTTTTTCGGCCATGTTTCTAGCCAGGAAATATGCGGCATTGGATATGCCGAATTTGGAGTGGCCGAGGCTGAACATTGTGGTGAACATCGATACTTTCATTTCATCGCCGCCTCGAGGAAAATATCGGAATAAAGCTTTGCCTGGTTCTTCCAGTCATGTCTTTTCGCGACCATGGCAGCATCTTCGCCTTTCACGTTATACACGCCTTTCCTGACGGGGAATATCTCCAGGTTGGACTCCCTGCTGGCGATTATGTTCAGGCCGCATGCAGCCGCTTCCATGGGCACAAGCGGATGCCCCTCGAATTTCGAAAAAAACAGCAGCGTGCCGGCAGACCTATACACATCGGGCATATCCTCATATCTAACCATGCCGAGATATCGGACTCCGGCAGAGTCCTGTCCTTCAACGCCGACTATTGTTATCTCGCCTTTATGGCTCTTGGCGTATTCTATTGCGTCATCAAGTCCTTTCAGTGCCGGATTGTCGCCGACCCATATAAATCCCCTGCCTCTTTTTCCGGGACTGAAAACTCCGGTGTCAACGCCGTTATGCACCACTGTTATCTTCTTCGGCTCTATCCCGTATTCCTGGATTATCTGGCTTTTGACGCTGTTGGAAACCGCTATTATGCAGTCCGATTTCCTCAATATCCTTCCCTGGAAGAACATTGCCATTCCGGACTTTATTTTATCCGTTGCTGTGCGCGGGGGCGATACCTTGTAGTAGTTTTTCCACAGTCCGTGGCATGTATACACCGTCTTTTTCATGAAAGGCCGGAAGGTGCAGAAATATCCGTGGGTGTCGTGGATATTTACGACGTCGCATCCGCTTGCTGCAACCCTGAGCGGTGCCGCCAGCATCAATATAATATTTTTCACGGCGTTCCTCGAGCCGGAAACCGTATGTCCCCTGGCGTATCTCCTTATGTTTCTCACGACGTTCGGCGTGCCGCCATTGTACCTGTCCGGGTCGGAATCAAGAACGTAGCAGACCTGCATTTTATACACTATTGAACATAGTCATTTAAACCAAAATTTAGTAGAACAGTCTTGGAAAGAATTGCGGCTTTAAAGCCGTAGTATCATACTCTTTGCAGATGAAAAGGAAGAAAATCAGCGTCGTCATAACAACGTACAACAGGGCGCCGCAGCTTCTCAAATGCGTGGATTCGGTCATCGGCCAGGATTACCCCAGCAGCATGTATGAAATAATAGTCGTGAACGACTGCTCTACAGACAGCACGAAAAGCGTGATGGGTGGTATTTCGAAGGTCCATAAAAATATTCGCATATTGTCGCACAGCAAAAATAAGGGCGAGGCCGGCGCCCGCAATACAGGAATAAAGGCCGCCCGGGGCAATATAATAGCGTTTATTGATGACGACTGCATTGCAGGGAAGGGATGGCTTTCTTCCATAAACCATGCGTTCGTCGATGGCGTCGATGGCGTCGAGGGAATTACCGTAACGAAGGGGGGAAAAGGACCTTTTGACAACTACGTCGAGAATCTTCACGGCGGCAAATACATGACATGCAACATGTCGTACAGGGCGCCTCTCATAAAGAAAATAGGATGCGACGGACGCCTTCGGCATGCGAACAGGGTGGACAGCGACCTTGCATTTTCCGTGATTGAAAGTGGCGGGAAGCTCGTTTTCAGCAGAGAAGCTTCCGTGGAGCATTCAATAACGCGCGGCTCCTTTCGCTCAAAGCTGCGCAGAAAGAAGTTCTTCATGAACGACGCCCTGCTCTATAAGAAGCATCCTGCCCTGTACAAAAAAGACATAAAATTTCCGTTCGAGAAATTCACGCCGTTTTACATATTCCTTGCCGCAGCCTCGCTCATAAATCCTCTTTTCCTCGCGGGGCTTTTTTTGGCGGCAGCGATTGAGCTCATTGACAGGAGATGGCACGCTGGTCCTGTGGACTTCGTTAAATTCGCCGTTCTCCAGTCCATAGGTTCCTTTGTAATAATAGCCTCCGTTCTGTACGGGTGCTGGAAATACGGCTCTTCTCCAAGAATCCTCCTCCCTTTTAAATCTTGACTTTATATGAAATACATGCGCGCCTTAATAACAGGCATCAGCGGCTTTGTAGGCTCACATCTGGCCGAGCACCTAATAGAAAACGGGGTTGAAGTATTCGGCAGCATAAGGTGGAGGAGCAGGCTGGACAACATAGTGCATATAAAAGACCGTATAAAGCTCATAGAAACGGATATGAGGGATTCGCACAGCGTTGTCGGTCTCATAAAGGACACGGAGCCTGATTTGATATTTCATCTGGCTGCACAGTCTTTCGTTCCGACAAGCTGGAACGCGCCGCAGGACACGATATACACCA
>JACPKC010000011.1 GCA_016187225.1 Candidatus Berkelbacteria bacterium
ATGACAAAACGGCACGAGGCGGAGAGACAGATTCAAGAAGTTGCCGAAGAACTCGGAGTTACTTTGATGTCTGAAGAAGAACTCGGCGCTTTTATCAAAGCGGTAGAGGATAAGTTATGAAAACCATTGACTTGACTGAAAGTTATATACGGCATGTCTTGGGGGATAACGACCTTGCGGCATACGAACAGGAAATGCCGGAATTGTTTCGGCACTATTTTACGTTTTGGGGCGAGAGAAAATCCTTCCGTCCCATGTTGAAAGACGCAGCCGCAGTCCAAGAAAAACGCGACTTAGTACAATCACGGTTTTTGGAAATTGAACGACGGTTACAAAGTGCGGGTTTAAATACATCCGGATTTACTACCGTATTACTTGTTGGCCAGCAGTGTACGAATGGGCATGCATTTCGGCAAGAGGATAGGTTTATTGTGTGGCTGCCGATTGAAGCATATAACACGACGCAAGAAGTAGATATTTTTATCACGCACGAGATTGTCCACGCGCTGCATTATACGGCCGTGCCGGATTTTTATTTTACGACAAAGCAAGAAAAAGATAATACGTTGCGGCAACTTGTAACCGAGGGCATTGCGACATATGTTTCCGAGACTGCATGGGGTGTTGATGAAGCAACAGCGTTGTGGGCAAACAGTATTCCGGTGGACGCGCGACAGCACTGGATGGCGCAGTGTGCTGGGCGTTTAAAAGAACTGTGTTGGTTTTCCCTTGCGCATATCAACGAATCCTCCGCCGGGTTTTTTCAAGCGAATAATCCGAGCGACATATTCAGTTACCGAGCAGGATATTATGTGGGACTGCAAATTATCAAACAAGCAGTCCGCCAAATGCAGTTAACTCCGTCGCAACTTTTACAAATATCTAAAACCAAATGGAAAGAGTTTGTCTTACAGGGACTCCAGCGATGTGCGTAGATATATAAAGATAAAGGGAGGCAATGCGGCCTCCCTTAGTCTCCGTGTGCGGTGTAGTTTAATCTTGATGGGGGTCGGCTGCGGTGTGGCTAAAGTGGTCAAGTACTTAAGCCGCATGCAGCCGGGCAGCGAGGTCAGCGAGTGACCCGTGGCCGCGGAACGCGTACCACACCTCGGTGGAGAGTAGGCTTGAGGCGATGAAGAAAGCGTTGAAGTGTTCCTAGATGGTGAAGCAGTTCGTTCTTTCTCAGTTAATCGTTTCCTCCCTAAGCTGTGCCCCACGACGATGTGAGGTTTTTTTGCGGTTTTTCTCTCTATCGCTTTTTTGTATCTCTCTTGCGCGATTAAGTAATTGACATGCCTGTGTCGAGAAGTCCGGATACTGGTGGAGCGCGAGGAAGATGCTTGCGAAGCGAAGGTATCCTACTTCATAATTTCTGCCCTTCTTACTCCAGAGAGAATCCAAAACGAGATGCCCGATTTCTTTTGAATACACCTCTTTCTTTGCCAAGCCTCGAATTTTGTTGATAATCTCCTCGGCGAGATCATCGATCGCCGCGTCATCGAGGACAACTTTCCGTAATGCCAACGCGAGACCTCGGCGAATTTTTGTGGGGTCGAGAACCTCCCGCTTGCCCGAATGTTTGCGAACG
>JACPKC010000012.1 GCA_016187225.1 Candidatus Berkelbacteria bacterium
GGAGAAAATCTTGAAATGTCTTTTAATCAGAGATATCTGCTTGAGGTATTGGAGCCCATAAATTCCGATAGCGTCATTCTGCGTTTTTCAGGCGCGAGCCGGCCCCTTTTAATTCAAAATCCCCGCGATGTTTCGTATCTTTATCTGGTAATGCCGATGAAGAGTTCGTGAGCTATTAAGTTTATCTAAATAAGAAAACCGCCGGGGAGTGCCCTGCTCCCTCGGCGGTTTTTGCTCTTTTTATCCTTATGGTTCGGAATCCGTTTGCGCGGCTATGGTTTTCTTCCGGAGGTAAAGCAGAATCAGCCCCCCTAGCACTCTGCCGACAAATGGAAGCGCCGTAACGAAGAGAAAAAGGTCCTCCTCTTTGGCGCCACCACCCCATTCGGTCTTGGCTATGTATACAGCATTACCGGCGAAAACGAGCACGAAATACAAAGAGACGAGCGCGCCAAGCCCGGCAAGCGCGGCGCCAAGCGCGGTGTACGTGGCGGCTAACGCGACAAGCTCAACGGCAAATGCAGCAGCTTCGGATGCCAACCCAACATAAAACGCGGAGGGCATATAGGCGCCGCACACGATGGCGATAAGCCGCGTGGTGGCGAACAAGATGGTGAGAGCAGCGATACCCGCGGCAAGCACAGCAACGGACGCGGCGACCCCAACACTGTTTGTCGCGTGGTAAACAAGGACACCGACTGCAACCTGAAGGGCGTCAAAGCCAATTCCCCATTTCCACAGTTTCAACATTTTTCCTCTCCTTTCTCTGAGGTTGATTGTGAACGCAGAATTTCAAGAATTTCACGGACTTCTTCTGGCGTCTCCGGCATATCTTTCTTGAATTTCGTGCGACAAGCCCCGATGTATTTTTCCAGGGTAGTGCCGCGCCTCGCGAGCTCCAACCGAAGTTTTATTTTTTGCAGGCTATAAATGATGTCCCACCTCGCTTGTATCTCGTTTAGGTAGTTGCCGTACTCTTCATACCTTTCACGCCACTCCTGCGCCTCCTCCTCAATTTTCTGCATCTCCTCCTTGTGTTTCTGCTTCTCCTGTTCTCGCTCCCTTGCCTGCCCTAGTTGCAGCGCAAAAAGGAAGCCGCCTAGTACAAACATCATCACTAGAACAGGTGAAAACATTATAAGATAGCACAACACGATATTCCACCATTCGTCAAAGCTCATTTTTCCTCCTCCTCTTTTTGTGCCGGTTTTCAAAGCAGCTACTGACTTTCTGCCCCCATTATACATCAAACAGATACTTTGTCAAGGAGTAGGGACAAGAAAACCTTTGTAAAACATACTGCTCTTGACAAACTGTGCAAGGGTCTTGACACAAAATACTGCGGGTGTATAATGGAGAGATATAATGCGTGAGTTGGAAGAATTGGGATTTTCTGAAAATGAAGCCCGAATTTATGCGGCTAATTTAGAGTTGGGCCCCTCAACCGTGGCCGATATTGCCCGAAAAGCGGGCGTTAACCGCACCACCGGCTATAATATTTTGGAAGTCCTGGTGGCAAAAAGAATGGCC